>CAYVDX010000148.1:779-7969 GCA_964450485.1 uncultured Calditrichaceae bacterium | reverse complement strand
CAAATTCTCAAATTCATTTTGCAGAAGTTATTGACAATCAATATATTTCCCTACCGCTTGATTTTGCACAGATGCTTATCGGGAGGGCAACCAGATCCTTCACATTTATACTTCTATCAATACCTGGCGAGGCTGCATGACCATTTTTCGTACAACCTTGTTTCTATTTATCTTATCGACGTTTGTTTTTTCCCAGGATCATTTATTGATTACCGAGATTGCGGTAACGCCCACCGCCGGGGAGTTTGTGGAAATTCACAATCCCACCGGCAGCGCGATTGACCTGTCGAATTATTACTTGACGGACGCTACATCCGTGAGCAACGGCAATTATTATTACAATATTGTTACCGGCAGCAACGCCGGGGGCGGCGGTTTTGATTTTCATGCGAAATTTCCAACCGGCGCGTCTATTGCGCCGGGTGAATTTCAAACCATTGCCCTGAAAGCCGCTGATTTTGCCGGAACGTACGGACAAAATCCCACCTACGAAATGGTGGACACCGACGGGACGGTGCCGAATTTGAGTGAAGCCTTTTCCGGTTCCATCAGCGAGTCGGCGACGTTGAGCAACAGCGGTGAAGTAATCATTTTGTACTCATGGAACGGGCAGAGCGATTTGGTTCAAGACGTCGATTACGTGGTGTGGGGCGATAAAGCCGAAGCCGTGGACAAAACCAACGTTTCCATCGACGGGCCGGATGCGGACAGCACGCCTTCGACGTATCTTGCGGACACTGACATCGGCGCGCAAATTCCCGTGGCGGACGGCACGCCGCACGCCGTTGGAGAATCCATTCAACGCCCTGTTTTGGCGGAAAACGGCGAAACCCTTTTCGGGGGCAACGGCATCACCGGGCATGACGAAACCAGTGAAAACCTGGCCGTTTCGTTTCAAGCCGGCGCGCCCAATCCCGGCAGCGGCCCGGGCGGCAGCACGGTGCCAGTCATCAGCAACCTCAGCCGAAATCCCGTCAACCCAACCCCGGCGGATGACGTTACCATTTCCGCGACGATTACGGATGACGGCAGCATTGCCGGCGCGCAACTGTTTTACTCGACGGACGGCATTAATTTTACACAAGAAGTTATGTTTAACATTGGCGGCGATGATTACGAAGGCGTGATTCCCGCGCAGCCGGGCGGCACAACTGTCAGCTACCAGGTTTCCGCGGAAGATAATGACGGAAATGTCACCCAAAGCGCGGGTTTATCTTACTTCATTCCCGGGTCAATCACGCCGATTGCCGATATTCAGGCCGATCCCGGGGCGTTTACCACGGTGTTGGTGGAAGGCATTGTCACGCTGGGCGCCGGACGAACCATCGATACGCGCACGGATGCGTACATCCAGGATGAATCCGGGCGCGGCATCAACATTTTCCGCTTTGACCCGCCCGATCCGCTGTTGGTGCGCGGCAATCGCGTGCAAATCACCGGCAGCGTCGCCGAATTTCAGGGCGTCACGGAAATTATCGATTATTCCATTCAACTGATTTCCACCGGAAACGCGATTCCCACCCCGCTCTCGGTGAGCACGTCCGGGGCAAATGATCTTGCGCTGGAAGGCACGTATCTGCAAACGACCGGCTTGATTCAAACCGTTGAAAGCGACGCTTCCGGGACAAACATCACCATTGACGACGGCAGCGGCACGCTGCTAATCCGGGTTTGGAACACCACCGGCATCGATGTTTCCGGCTTTTCCGCCGGCCAGCAGCTCACGGCAAAAGCGGTGATGGATGTGTTCAACAACGCGGCGCAGTTGATTCCCGGGTACGCGGATGAATTGAGCGTGGGCGGCGGAGGCAGCAACCAGCCGCCGGTTGTCAGTGTCGTTGGTATTTTGCCGCCCCACCCGCCTGACGCGCCGATTACTGTTTTTGCCGCCGTTACGGATGACGGCGAAATTGTCAATGTGACTTTGCATTATTCATTGAATAGCGGCGCATTCACGGACGTCGGAATGGGGTTGATCGGTGCAAATCAATATACTGCCACGATTCCCCCGCAGCCGGACAGCACGCGCATCGATTATTTCGCCACGGCTATCGATGACAGCGGCGCAACCGGCGTCTCGGATACGCTTTCATATTTGGTTATCATCACCAATCCCGGGGATCCGCATTTACTCATCAGCGAAATCGCGGTGCAGCCCACAGCCGGGGAATTTGTGGAAATTTACAATCCCACCGCAAGCCCGGTGAATCTCTCCAATTATTATCTGACCGACGCCACCAACGTCGGCAGCGGCAATTATTATTACAACATCGTTACCGGGGCGAACGCCGGGGGCGGCGGCTTTGGCGATTTTAACGCGCGCTTCCCGGACGGCGCAATCATTGCCGCCGGCGACACCCTGACGATTGCCATGAACGGCGCAAATTTTATGAGCACGTTCAACGTTCAGCCGGATTTTGAGCTGTTCGACACAGACGCCAACATTTCCGATATGCGCGAAGCCTTGCCGGGATCGATCAACAACCAGGGCGGTCTGTCCAACGCCGGGGAAGCAGCGATTCTCTATTTTTGGGACGGGCAGAGCGATTTGGTGCAGGACGTCGATTACGTGGTGTGGGGCGACAAAGCCGAAGCCGTGGATAAAACCGGCGTTTCCATCGACGGGCCGGACGCGGACAGCACGCCTTCGACGTATTTAGACGACACGCCGGTGGCCGCGCAAATTCCCGTGGCGGACAACACCCCGCACGGTTTGAACGAATCCATTCAGCGTAGCAGCGCCGACGAAACAGATGAAACCGACAGCAACGGCAACGGCATCACCGGGCACGATGAAACCAGCGAAAATTTGGCGGTTTCCTTCACGGCGGCCGCACCCACGCCGGCCGGAACGCCCATCAGCGTAAACCCGCCGCCGGAAATCAGCAATATTTCCATTTCGCCGGCCATTCCGGCCGCCAATGAAGCGGTCACGGTTTCCGCCACGGTGACCGATGACGGCGCGGTCGCGGATGTAAAGCTGTTTTATTCCGTCAATGGCGCGGCGAACGACAGCGTTTCCATGAGCAGCAGCGGCGATACGTATTCTGCAATTATTCCCGGTCAGGCGGACGGCGCGGTGGTGACGTATTTTATCCGCGCGCGGGACAACCAGGGCGCGGTGGCGCAAAGCAGCACGCTTTCTTATGCAATTGGCGGGAATTTGCCGCCGGAAATCAGCAATATTGTCCAGACGCCGGCCTTTCCCACGCCTGCAGACAATGTGCAAATCTCCGCCGATGTCACCGACGACAGCAGCGTAGTGAGTGTCAGGCTCTATTTTTCCTTCAATGATGCCGCGTTCGACAGCAGCGATATGATTTTATCCGGCGGGAATAATTATCAAGCGCAAATCGCCGCGCAGCCGGAAGGCACGCGAACGGTTTATTTTATCCGGGCAACCGACAACCAGGGTGCCAGCGCGACATCGGCGCAGCGCAATTTTATTTTTACCGACGCCACGCCCGGGGGACCGCATTTGCTGATCACTGAATTGGCGGTGCTGCCCACGGACGGCGAATTTGTGGAAATTTTTAACCCCACCGATCAACCCCTCGATCTTTCCGATTACTATCTCACGGATGCGACCTTTGCCGGGGGAAACACCTTTTATTACAACATTGTCACCGGCAAGAACGCCGGGGGCGGAGATTTTGGCGATTTTCACGCCCGCTTTCCGGCCGGCGCATCCATCGCACCCAATGAAACCCAAATTGTGGCGCTCAACGGCGCGGGATTTTTGACCACTTTTCCCGGCGTGACGCCAAGGTACGAGCTTTTCGACACGGACGCAAGCATCCCGGATATGCGCGAGGCCCTGCCCGGTTCCATCAACAACCAGGGCGGTCTGACCAATTCCGGAGAAGTGGTCGTGCTCTATTTTTGGGACGGGCAGAGCGATTTGGTGCAAGACGTGGATTACCTGGTGTGGGGCGACAAAGCCGAGGCCGTGGATAAATCCGGCGTTGCCATCGACGGACCGGACGCAGACAGCGCGCCGACGGCCTATCAAAACGACACGCCCATCGATCAGCAAATCCCGGTTTCCGCGGATCAGCCGCACCAGTTTGGCGAGACGATTCAACGGCTGATCATTTTGGAAAATGACGAAGTGCAATTTGCCGGAAACGGCGTCACCGGGCACAATGAGATGAGCGAGAATCTGGCCGCGTCATTCCAGGCCGGCGCGCCCACGCCCGGGGAAGTGACCCTGCCCGGCGCGCCGGTGATCGAAAGCGTAACCTTTTCCCCGGCCGAACCGACGGCACAGGACGCCGTTACGATCACGGCCAACGCGCTCGATGCGGACGGACAAATTGTGCAGGCGATCCTCTCGTATTCCGTCAACGGCGGCGTGACCGTGGATGTGGAAATGACATCCGGGGGTGAGGTCTTTACCACAACAATCCCGGCTCAATCCAACGCCGCGTTAGTGCAGTTTTCCGTCACCGTCACGGATAACGATGGAAAAACCGCCACGTCGTCCACAGATTTTTACGTGGTCGGCGCAAAAGACGGGGTGATTCCCATTGCCGCGATTCAGGATAACGTCTCGTTTTTCGACGGCCAACCGGTGACCATCGAAGGCGTGGTCACGCTTGGCGCAGGCGTCATCATCACCAGCCGTTTGGACGCTTATATCCAGGATGAATCCGGCAAGGGAATCAATTTGTTCGGCTTTGATCCGCCCGATCCGCTGCTGAATATTGATCGTTTTAACCGGCTGCGCATCACCGGCGTGGTCAGCGAATTTGGGGGCGTCACCGAGATCACCGGCTTTACCGGCGCGACCCTGGTCGCTGCGAACCAGCCCCTGCCCGAACCGCTGTTTGTGCGCAGCGGCATCGCCAATGATCTGGCGTTTGAGGGCACGTACATGCGGGTGCTCGGCGAAGTAACCGACATTGCGACGGGTCTGGGCGGCGGCACGAATGTCACGTTGCAAGATGAACAGGGCAGCGTGCTCGTCCGCGTTTGGGACGTTAGCGGGATCGACATCAGCGGCTTCACCATCGGCGACACCATTTCTGTGCGCGGCGTGATGGATGTGTTCAACAACGCCGCGCAAATCGTTCCCGGCTACCAGGACGAGATCATTCTGCCCGGAAAAACCGCCCGCGCGGACGGCAGCGGGATTGTCGATTTACCAGTGATCGCGGTTGCGCCGGATTCAACCTACGAAAATTTTATCGTCAATGTCATCGGTTCAATTGATGATACGGTGACCACGGTTCGGATAGATTTACCGGCGCTTTGGTCACCAGCGATTGTACAACAGTTTGGGCCGCCAACGCTGCCTGCATCAGTATTTTTAAATGGAAATGAGGTTGACTCAGACAATTTTGAGCGTGGCTCAGACCTTTTTTCACCGCCATTTTTGATTGTCAAAAACTTGACGCTCCTAAAAGGCGATACGCTGACGTTTGATATTCAATTCGTAATTACCCCAGGCGAATCGCTCGATTCCTATTTTTGGGTGCGCACCGCCGGAAAAAACGGGCGATTGCGCCTCACCGAAAAGCCAGGAAAAGTCACCGTGGGCAGCGGCGGCCGGCAACTGATGTTCGATATCCAAACCGATTCCAAACAGTTCGGCACGGTGACGCTGCGCGGCGTGACCACCGTGGGCGTGGGCTTGCTCCGCGTGACGGTTTCCTCCGGCGATTCCGTGACAACCGCATACATTCAAGATGAATCCGGGCGCGGCGTCAACCTGTTCCGTTTTGGTTTTGACCGCAATATTTTGCGCGGAAATCTCGTGGAAATCCGGGGAACCGTGGTGGAATTCAACGGCGTGACGGAAATCGAATACACATCCAGCACCCTGCTTGCGGACGGCCAGCCGCTCCCCAAACCGCTGAAATTGAGCAACTCGCAGGCCAATTCGACCCGCTGGGACGGCACGCTCATCGCGACGGAAGGGGTCATTCTGGAAAAATTTTCCGCGGGCGGCGGCACAACCCTGGAAATCAGCGACGGCCAGGGCGCAACCAACGTGCGCGTGTGGGACACGGCCCGGCTGAATCTCGCTGATTTCAATGTCAACGACCGCATTTTGGTGGAAGGCGTGGGCGGGCTATTCCTCAGCCAGGGCGATTCCATTTTCCAACTGCTGACCACGTACCTGGATCAAATTCAGATCGACCCCAACTATGCGCCCTCGTTGGACAATGTTGCGTTGGGCGTGGAACCGCATCCCTTTGTGCCGGATCGCGGCGAATCCATCGACATCACCTACAACGCCGGCGTGGTCAACAATCAAATCACGATTCGCATCTTTGATCTCAGCGGGCGGCTGGTCGCCACGCTTTTGGATGAAACCGCCCGGCTGGTGGAAAACCAGCTTTCCTGGAACGGCCGCGACGAACTCAATGAACTGGTGCCCCTGGGCGCGTACATCTGCCACCTCGAAGTCATCGAGCCGGTTTCCGGAAAGAAAAAGTCGAAAGTCGCGCCGATTGTCGTGGGCGCGGTTTTGAGTCGATGAAAAAGTGTTCATGTGTTAGGGGGCTTAAAGTGTTAAGGTGTTATAGTGTTATAGTGTTATAGTGTTATAGTGTTGAAGTGTTGAAGTGTTGAAGTGTTGAAGTGTTGAAATTTGAAGTGTTGAAGGGAATTTGTTGTGGCAAAAATTACGCGGTTTGAGGATTTGATTTGTTGGCAAAAGGCGCGGGTGTTGGTTACGCAGGTGTATGCGTTGACCAATCGGACGCCTTTATCGCGGGATTTTAAATTGCGCGACCAACTCAGATCGGCGTCGGTATCCGTAATGTCAAACATTGCCGAGGGATTTGCCCGGTTTCACAAAAAGGATTTTATACGATTTTTGGATATTTCCCAGAGTTCCGTCGCGGAAGTTAAAAGCCTTTTGTACGTCGTCATCGATCAGAATTATGCGCAAAAAGATGAGATTAAAAAGATGCAGCGATTCGCCGAGGAAACGCAGCGAGTCACATTAGGCTTGCTAAAACACGTTAAAAACTCAATCGACCAGCCGTCGAATTCCGTAAAGGAATCGCCGTCACAGTACGGTAAGCCCCCGGAATCCGACGGATTCGAATTGCCCGACAATTTTATAAAAATCAACAACTAAAACGCGATAACACTTTAACACAAAAGCACTTTAACACTGAAACACTTTAACACTGAAACACTTTAACACTGAAACACTTTAACACTGAAACACTTTA
>CAYVDX010000148.1:0-679 GCA_964450485.1 uncultured Calditrichaceae bacterium | reverse complement strand
ACACTGAAACACTCTTTCAGGATTCCCAATGAAAAAATCAACATTCTCCATCATCATCGCCCTGCTCCTTTACGGAAATTTATTCGCCGGATTATTCGACGACCGTTTTCCCAGCCCCAAAATTGCCGCGATGGGCGGCAGCGGCGTGGCCGTGGGCAGCGGGGTTTGGGCGTCGTATTATAACCCGGCCGCCTTGAGCCGATTGTCAAACATGCAAATCGGCAGCGCGTATGTGCGACCGTTCAACATCACGTTTTTCAGCAATTTTTTTGGCGCGGCGGCCTATCCCCTGCCGAAAAAATACGGCACGCTGTCACTGAGTTTCCAGTATTTCGGCGTGGATTACGAAGGACAAAATCTCTCCGGGGAATACACATTTGCACTGTCGCACGGGTTTTATTTGCTCAACGACATCAACAGCAGTCTGGCGTTCGGCTACTCGCTGAAGGGCTATTATTGGACATTGGGCACTTCCGTGGAAGGCGTCGATTTGGGTAGCAGCACCACCGTTGGCATTGACGTGGGATTTCAGGCCGCGGTGTACTCGCGCACCTTTGTCGGGGTGTATTTTTTGAATATCAACGCGCCGCAGGTTGGCGACATCACCAAACACGATCTGCCCCAGCGCATCGTGGCCGGCCTGGCGTATCAGCCCTACAGCGGCGTAACAACAACACTG
>CAYVDX010000147.1:0-7974 GCA_964450485.1 uncultured Calditrichaceae bacterium | reverse complement strand
CCGGTTCCGGGAGCGGCATTGCTGCATTCCACCGCGTCAAAGGGCACGGTTTTGATCAAATCGCCGCAGTTCAGTCGCACGTTCAGCAATTTGTTGAGAAATTCCGGGGTGTAGGGATGATGCGCCACGGCAATCCCGCCTGCTTCGTGGATCAACCGCACGGTTTCCGCCGCGCTTAAATTTTTGGGTATGATTCGCGTAACAAACAACGCGCCGATGTGTCCGTCCCGCGAGGAAACTTCCACGCCGGGAATAACGGCAATGGGCAAACGCCGTTCGTGCACAATGCGCCGGGCTTCCAGCGCGCCGCCGATCTCATCGTGATCGGTGATGGCAATCGCGTCAAGCTCTGCTTTTAACGCAAATTCCAGCACGCGTTCCAATGGGTCGCCGTCCGACCAGTGGGTGTGCATGTGCACATCCGCCGCGTTTTGCAGCACGATGCGCTGTTTTTCCCGAATGCCGGCCAGCCGCAAATTGGGCAGGTAAAATCGTTCGTACTCGCTGGGCTGCCAGAATTCTTGACCGGCGACGCGCTGCCAATCCGCAACCGCATTTTCTTCAAATGTTTGTAATTCCTCAAAATCGCGTGTGTATTGATCGAGGTCTTTTTCGGTTTGATAAAAAATCTGGCGCATATTTCCTCCCTGGTGATGAGCATTTTCCTGATATTATGTATTCGTTTAATTTATTGAAAAATTAAATTTAATCAGGTTCAACTTTTAAACCGTTTTTTCCCGCAACGCCCGAACCGCATTTTGCACTTCAGCGGCCTTGCTGCTCGCCGGCAGCGGCTCGCCAAACACAACCGTCACCCGGCGAAACAGGCTGTGTGGATGTTTGATTTTTTTTGTATCGGCACGGCTGTACATGCTTCCCCAAAGATTGTGCAGGTAAACCGGGATAATCGGGCAATCCATTCCTTTCATGATTGTTTCAAAACCGGGGCGGAATTCGTTCATTTCGCCATCGCGGGTCAGTTTGCCTTCCGGGAAAATGCACACGACATGTCCTTCCCGCAGCCGTTTTCGGGCTTCCCGCAGACTGTTTGCCACGGATTCGCGTCCTTTTTCCGGGTCGATGGGAATCACGTCCATGAGCCGGAAGAGCCATCCCGCCACGGAAATTTGGAAAAATTCCGCCGCCATGATGAAGCGGATAAACCGCTGCATGGTGGAACCCAAAATAAATGCGTCGATAAACGTCACGTGGTTGGGCGTCAGCAACGCCGGGCCTTTCAGGGGAATATTTTCATCGCCGATGACGCGGATGCGGTAAAACGTGTTGGTCAGCAGCCAAAAGCAGAAACGCACAAAATACTCCGGGATGACGGTGCAGATGTAAACCACCGCGCCGATGGTGACAATGCCCATCAGCAGATAAATGGTTGCCGGGGGGATGGCGATGGTGACGGAAAATAGCCCGTAAATCAATGCGCCGAGCACCATAAACAAGCCATTGAGAATACCGGCGGCGGCCAGCACCCGCCCTTTTTCATTTTCTTTGGCGTAAAATTGCAGGTATGCATACAAGGGCACAATATACAGCCCGCCGGTTGCTCCGGCAAAAAAGAGAATGATCGACGTGGCCAGATATGAATCCTGCGTAAAAAACAGGATAATCCCGGCAAACGCCATCCCAAAACCGCCCAATGGCACCAGACCCAACTCCACTTTTTTGCCCGACCAGCGGCTGGCCAACAGCGACCCCATGGCAATGCCAATCCCGATAAACGCCGGCATAAGCCCCAGTTTTACAGTGCTGCCGGGCGCGTTGCCGAGCATGTTTTTGCCGTAAATGAGGATGTTGGTTTGGAAAATCAACCCCAGCAGCCAGAAGTAGCTGTTTGCCAGCGCCGCCAGCCACAATCCTTTGTTTTGTTTTAAATATTTCAGCTCGCCAAACATTTCGGTAAGCGGATTTTTTGGAAAAGATTTTGTCGTGCCCGCCGCCGGAACTTTTGGAATGGCCAGCACGGTCAGCGAGCCCAATATTGCCACGCCGATACAATAAAGCGCGGCAATATTTGCGTGATTGTCGTGAAAACTCAGCAAAAAGCCGGTCACGGCCGTGCCTAAAATGATCGATAAAAATGTGCTCATCTCCACCCAGCCGTTCGCTTTGGAAACGGCGTGCGGATCGCAAATCTCCGGGATGTAGCCGTATTTTGCCGGGCTGAAAAAAGTGCTCTGCGACGCCATCAAAAAGAGCATGATGAACATCAGCCAGACGCTGTCGATAAAAAACGCCATTGCCCCAAAAAGCATGATGGCGATTTCAGCAAATTTCACGATGCGCATGATACGCGATTTGGAGAATTTATCCGCCAAATACCCGGACCACGGCCCGAACAGCACAAACGGCGCCGCAAAAATCAGGGTGGAGAGAAAAATAAACATCTCGTCGGTCATCACCTTGACAACCACGATTTGCAGCACATAAAGCTGAAGCAGCATTTTGTAAAGGTTATCATTAAATGCGCCTAAACTCTGGGTGAGAATAAATGCGGAAAAGCGCTTTGGAAGGGTAATCAGCGACATGCCAGGCCTCATATTTGGTTCACGTGTCAGGAAAAAACACCGGTAAATGTGTTCGCGTTTGCTTTTTTGTCTAAATATAGCATTTTTTCGCTTTTTGACAAATTTTATCAGTGCAAAGCAAAAAACGGGTTCGGAAAATTTGATTATTTGCTCACAATTCGCTATGTTAGTTCAGTGAAAAATCATGGTCAAAAAATCGGGGAAGCGCGGCAATGCTGACAAAATTCTGCAAATTTTTCTGGGGATTATTGATCATCAGCGTCGCTTTTTCGCAAAGCAGTCGGGCGCAAAATGCGCCGCTTTCCCCGGACAGTCTTGTGAAACTTTCCGCCGGTTTACTCCCGGATGTTCGCGGAGACAGCATCGCGAATTATGAAATGGAAGTTGCGCTTGACCCGGCGGAAAAGCGCGTTCGCGGCAAAATGCGGCTTTCCTGGACAAACGCCACCCAGTTTCCCGCGACCGAGCTGCAATTTCACCTGTATTACAACGCCTGGCGGAACAACAAAAGCTCGTATTTTAACTCCGTGCGTTACCGCGATTACGATTTGTCTGATTTTGGCGAGGACGATTGGGGCTACTGCGATATTCAGTCCATGAAAATTTTGTCCAATGACTATTTTATCGCGGAAGACGTCGTTTCCGTTTTGGAATTTATCCAGCCGGATGACGGCAATCCCTTTGACCGCACCGTGGCCCGCCTGCCGCTGCGCCGCTCGGTTTTTCCCGGGGAAACCATCGAATTAGCCATCACTTGGGAAACAAAAGTGCCGCGGCCGGTCAATCGCACCGGCGCCATCGGCGATTATTTTTTTCTGGCCCAGTGGTTTCCCAAAATCGGGGTTTTTGAAAACAATGGTTTGTGGAACTGCCACCAGTTTACCCAAACGGAATTTTACGCGGATTTCGGCACGTACGATGTTCGCATCACCATCCCCGCCGGCTGGAAAATCGGCGCGACCGGCCGGGAAATTTCCCGCAATGATTATCCCGACAGCACCACAATGCATCGCTTTTTTCAGAAATCCGTGCACGATTTTGTGTGGGTGGCCAGCCCGGTTTTTTCGGAGTTTACCCAGCGTTTTGAAGAACCGGGATTGCCGCCGGTTGAGATGCGCTTGCTGTTGCAGCCCTACAATCTCGATAAGCGCGAGCGCTATTTTCAATCCGCGAAAACATCGCTGAAATATTACGGAACCTGGTGCGGGGCTTATCCCTACGGGCATATCACCATCATCGATCCGGCCTATCAATCGGAATCCGGGGGCATGGAATATCCCACCTTGTTTACCGGCGGATCGCATTGGCTGTCGCCGGCGGCGTCGCGTCAGCCGGAAAGCGTGACCATTCACGAAGCCGGACACCAGTTTTGGTACGGCCTGATTGCCAACAATGAATTCGAGCACGCCTGGCTGGACGAGGGGTTTAATTCATACACCCAGTATCGCATTTTCCGGCAGCATTTTCCCCGCTGGCCGCTCACGGTTCGCTATTTGGAAAACCTCGTGCCGGTTGTTTTTCCCGATGTTTACTTCTCCGGTCGAACTGACGGAGCGGATATTTACGACGGGTTTCGCACGAATATCAAACGCGATCCCATGGCTACGCCGTCGAGGCAATACGGCCCGAAAGCGTATCGCGTCGATTCCTACGTAAAGCCCTCGCTGATGCTGCAAACGTTGGAAAATTACCTCGGCTGGCCAACGTTTCAAAAAATATTGTCAACCTATTTCGCGCGCTGGCGATTCAGACATCCGACGCCGCGGGATTTTTTCGATGTCGTGAACGAGGTGAGCGGGCAAAATATGGACTGGTTTTTCCGGGACGCTTATCACGGTTCAAATGTGTATGATTACGCGGTGGGAAAAGTCATTTCCGGGCCCGAAGCGACCCTGAAAGGCTATTCCGGTTCCCGGGGAGAACTGAGTTACCAATCAGCGGATGACGCCGCCGCGGACGCCTTGCCGCCGCAAATTCAATCGGAAGTTTACATTCGCCGCTGGGGTGAGGCCGTTTTCCCGATCGACATAAAAATGACGTTTGAAAACGGTGAAGAAGTGTTGGAACATTGGGACGGAAAGAAACGCTGGACGCTGTATAAATATCGCCGGGCCGCCTATTTGCAAAAGGTGGAAGTTGATCCGGCGCATAAGCTGGTGCTGGATGTCAATTACACAAATAATAGCTGGACCCGCCATCCCGCGAAAGTGGTTGCCAGTTGGAAATGGACCACCAAGTGGATGATTTGGCTGCAAAACATGGTGGATTTGCTGGCCTTTTTTTCATAGAGAACCGTTACTAATTCGCCGCGGATTTACACGGATAAACGCGGATATTTTCTAAAATGATTGAACAAACACCAAAATGAAGGCCGAACGTTCGCTGTCAATAAAAAATCATCACAGTTACAGGTTGGCTGTGTAAACTGATAATAAACAGACGGTTGAAATATCCGCGATAATCAGCGTGAATCCGCGGCTAAAAAACTAAAAATAGCGAGTTGGCAATAATCGTGATTACACTTCGCGCATATCAATCAGGGCTTCGCCGCGTGTACCAGGCGCAGCGATATGTTTACGTTGTTTACGCAATTAATTTGTTGATTGCCCTGGCTTTGGGCGTCATTCTCAGCCAGGACATCCAAAATTCTCTTGGTCACAGCCTGTCCGCTGAACATCTGCGCCAGGGGTTTGACGATTTGTGGTACAAAAGCTTCAGCGGCAACGCGCAAGGCATCGCCGAAAGCTTTCATCCCGGCGTTACCGGCATCGGCGCGATTTTTAGCGGACTGGACGGCATGCTGCGCGGCGATTTTTCGATGACCAAAGGGATGTTCGGCGTCGCTTTTTTGTATTGGCTGCTGTGGATTTACCTGTCCGCTGGGTTTGTCGGCATGTTTTACAACGGCTCTTTTGACAACGTTTTCGGAACGCATTTTTTTGCCGAGGCCGGGCGCTTCTTTTTGCGATTTCTGATGCTGGCGATTTTTGCCGCGGCTTTTTACGCGCTGATTCTTTACGGCGTCCTTCCGTTGCTGAGCAAATGGAGCACCGCGATCAATCGCGACACCATCGACGAGCGCATTGTGTTTAAACACACGGTTATCAAATACGCCGTTGTTTGGACGCTCATCTTTTTTGTCAACCTTGTTTTTGATTACAGCAAAGTGATCATCATCGCCGAGGACGTCAAAAAGGAGGATATCCTTCGTGCGCCGGTGTTTGCGCTTAAATTTATCGCGCAAGCGCCGTTGAAAGCCGCGTTTTTATACCTGCTAAGCGGTTTGACGGGCATCGGTTTGCTGTTTTTATATTGGATGATTGCACCGGGCGCATGGCAGGCATCCTGGTTTACCATCATATTTGCTTTTTTGTTGGGCCAAATTTACATCGTCGGGCGGATTGCGGTGCGGTGTCTTTTTTACGGCGGCGAGACCGCTTTATATTATTTGGAAACTGCTTTGCCCCAGGGGGATTTGCGCCGCCTGCCGGAAAGCGTTAATAAATGATTTTTGAAAAAGTGACATTCAACCGGACAATTTCGCAAAATTATTTGCATCGTGATGAAAACCTTTGATAAATTCAGGGTTGAAAACGGTGAAAATAATATCTTTAGCTAACCAGCATTCATGAGAATAGAGAGCGAATAAAAAATGAAAAAGAAACATTTGGCCGGAACGGCCGCGATAACGCTGATATTGCTGTTGAGCCTGGGCTGCAAACTCGGCAATGTCTATATTCAAGTATCCACGGAAAGAAGTATGGACGCCGCGATCAGTCGCGCGGAATCTTATAAAGAACGCAAAATGGATAGCCAGGTTTTCCGGGGAACGGATAACCTTTACCATGTCACCATTGGCCCGTATCTCAAAGAGACCCAGGCCAAAAGCATTCGAAATCAGAAAATCGCCGAAGGTGTTATTCCGCCAACAGCAGAGGTGGTAAGTAGTGTAAAATCCAAAGGTTGGCAGATGGTGTATCCGAAAACCGGGACAATTCCAAAGCCGCCCGGCAGCGGCAGCCCGCCGCCATCCACAACACCGCCGCCGCCAGGTTCCGGCGTCCGAAAAGAAGTGCAAAAAGATGTGGACAATAAAATGAAGGATGATTTTAAAGTTTATCCGCCGGATAAAAACAAATAAAAACAAGGCACGGCAATAAATATATTTTCACTCAAATCTTGAAAAATCCGGTTTGCGTTTTTCAAAAAAAGCCGCGAGCGCTTCCCGGTGTTCAGCCGATGTCAAACATTTTGCGAAAACGGCCGATTCTCTTTCGATCACTTTTTGCAAATGCGCTTGCTGCTCGGACGGGGTAATCAAACGTTTTACTGCGCGAACCGTGGCCGGCGGCAGGGCGGCAAGCTTTTGACAAACACTGAGCGCGGTTTTGTTCACCGCATCGTCATCACAAACCTGGCTGACAATTCCCATTTCACGCGCTTCATTTATGCCAAACGCTTCGCCAAGCAACAGGTAATGGCTGGCGCGGGTGCGCCCGGCAATGGCGGGAAACAGGTAGGAACTGGCGAATTCCGGCACTAATCCCAATGACACAAACGGCATGTGAAAAATGCTGGATTTTCCGGCGATGACCGAATCGCAATGAAACAAAAGGGTCGTGCCAATGCCGACCGCTAAACCGCTGACCGCGCAAACTAATGGTTTGTCGAAACCAACCACCAATTTGATGAGCTTTACGACCGGCAATTCCCTTAAATCCATTTTCCCCTGGTTCACCGCCGCAAAATCTGCTAAATCATTTCCGCTGGTAAAATTCTCGCTGCTGCTGCGAATTAAAACCACGCGAATTTGCGGATCATCATTTGCCGTGATCAGACCCCGGCAAATTTGTTCGTACATTTCATTGCTGAGGGCGTTTTTTTTCTCCGGACGATTCAGGGTAATTTTCAAAACCGCGTCGTTTTTATCAATTATGATATGATCATTCATCAATCTTCTCCGGTTTGTGAGAATATGGTTGAGAGCGGCGAATCTGTGTTTTATTTCAAATTGCGCTCGTTTTTAGCAGGGTAAAATATCTTGCATTACTAAAATACTGCAATTATCTTTAAAAAGTTATCACAAAATCAGTGGGAAATTATGACAAGTATTGTTCAAACCAAAGAGAAAAGCGCGTTGGCAGCGTTTGAATCGCTGCCGGAAGGGACGCCGGCGCAACTTATCGGGGGGGAAATCATCATGTCGCCCGCGCCAAATGCGAAGCATCAGATTGTTCAATGGAAACTTGGCACCGCAATTTCAGTATTTGTGCTCGAAAACAATTTGGGAACCATGCTTTATGCACCCACGGATGTGCATTTTTCCGAAGATGAGGTTTACCAACCCGACATTATTTTTATTGCCCGTGAGCATTCAGCAATTATCAAAGACCAAATTTTTGGCGCGCCGGATTTGGTTGTGGAAATTCTCTCG
>CAYVDX010000146.1:0-7974 GCA_964450485.1 uncultured Calditrichaceae bacterium | reverse complement strand
AACATGCCGCCGCGAAGAAAATCCGCGTTAAACCCCAACCCAAGCGAAATGGCCGCGCCGCCCCAACCGCTGGCGTCGGCCGATGAAAAATCATAGGTTCGATCCAAATCTTCGTTGCCGTAAAGCCCGATCTCGGCAACTTCCCGGGGAAGATTAAAATAGCCGCTGCCGATGCCGGTCAGCGCCAGACTGAAATGGGGCATGTACACCGCCAGCGTGTTGAATCGCCCGGACACCTGCCCCTGCAAGCCATTGGCGGGGATCGCGTTTAAAATGTTGTTTTTATCGACAGCGGTCAGCGAATCGCCGGTGGTGAAATATTGCTCGTAAAATCCCTTGCTGACGCTGTTGTTGGTAAAACCGGCGTTTGCGGAAAAAATATTCAGCTCGAAATTAAAGGGATGCTTGACGGCCAGCATTGCCGGATTTAAACCGATCTGTTCCAATCCCCGTGCATCCGCGGCATTGCTAAAGGCCATGCCCACGCCGCGGGCGTCGTACGCCTGCTGCGCGACGATGGTTTGTGCGATCAGCAATGCGATCATCATCGTTCCGTAAATCTTGATTTTCTGCATAGTTACTCCCAATTCCATTTGGTTCATTTGTTAAGAATAAAAGCCTGAAGGAAGAGGTTTCGACGCCTCTTTCCCTCAAGCTTGAATTTTTTACTATTTATCCTTGATCAGAATTTGCACGCGCGCGGCGCCGGAAACCGTCACAAAATCAGTGGCGCGGAGCGAGACAACGCCGTCGGTGCCATCCAGCCGCAATTCATACCCGACATTGATGGGCGGATTTTTGAAAATGCGAAATTCATCGCGGGTCAGCGAAAGGGTGATTTCGTTATTCTGCGACGCGGTTACAAACCCGGTGTTGGGGTCGGCCGGCGCCGGAGTGACAGCGACTTCTTTTATAAATTCCAGGCTCGGATTGAAGTAGGTGGAATCATAAATATCCGTATGTTGCGCGTCGCCGCTGACAATCAATCGAATTGTTCCGCCCAGCGGCGTGGAGTTTGTCAGGTGCAGCGAAAGCGTGGCGTCTTCAAAATTATCATCCGCCGCGTCGCGAATTTCCGAGCCGATATCCCGGTCATCCAGCGTGGTGACGTCGCCGGTGTAATGCGCATCGCCTTCGATGCGGAAGCGCAGCGGCGTGGAAAAGGAATACTCGCCGGTCACCGCGCTGTTTTGATGCACTTCCAATTCGCCGGCGCCGGTAATGCTGCCGGCGGTGCGAATGCGCGTGGGCAGAATATTCAGAAAAGCCGCGGCTTCATCGCCCGGAACCGTGATCACGGTAATGCCCGGGTTTCCCGGCAACCCGGGCGTGATGGCTTGCTGCCGGATCTGCATCCGCGCGGAATCCGTCACCACGCCGTTTTCTTCGTGATAACCGACGATATCCAAATCAACCAGCATGGTTTGAATAAAAAATTCATTGGACAGCCGCAGCGCGAAATCCACAAAATCCAGCTTGATATTATCAGGGACGCCTTCGTAATCCGCCAAATCGGATTGCTCAAAGGGATCGATCTCGAACACTTTTTCCTGAATGTAGCCGGAGACGGAACCGAATTCGATGGACGCAACGTGAATGCCCACATCGATGCGATCGGTCGAGCGCAGGTGAACGACATTTGAACTCGCGCTGGTGATGGTGCGATAATCGATCAGCACGCTGTCCATCAGCTCGCCGGTGTTGTTTGGATGGGCAATTCGCGTCCCGGCCAGGGGAACTTGCAGGGTCGCCGTGCTGTTTTCGGCGACGGTTAAACTGCCGGCATAGGGCGTTCCCTGCGCGGTAATAATATTCGGAATGGTGAAATCGAGTGTCATGTTCACCGAGGTTTGATTGTTGAAATCCAGGCGAATCGCGCCGGATTCAATGGTTGCTTCGCGCAACTGAACATCGCTGTCCAATGCAAAACCGCCGTGATTGTTCACTTCCTGCGATTCCATTCGCGCGATGGCTTCGTCCACCTCCAGGTTTTCCAGCGACACATCGACTTCCACGCCGCTGTTGTTCAGCACGTCGGAACTGAGCTGAAACGTCGTCGCCTGGGCAATTGGCAGCACGTATTCCGTGCGGAAGGGCGCATAAATCCAGGGGCTGCCGACGCCGCCGATGGCGCTGGTGCGTTCCACGGTTTCACCCTCGGCGACGACCTGATCGATCAGCAGATCAACCACCTGCGCGCCGGTGCTGTCGAAAACACTGATGCGCAATCCTTCCGGGTGTGCCGCGTTCGGGCCGATGGGAAACGGCAGATTATTGGTAAAGCGAATGCGCATTTGCCCGCTCACCACGCGCATGCCGATAAAATCGCCGGCATCCAGCGTTGTGGGCGCGGGTTCAAACGTGGTGTCCGGCATGGTGAAGGGGATGGTTTGCCCGCCCGACACCAAATTAGCCAGATCCGGGAAAAAGCTGCCCAGGGTAATGGGTCCGCTTTTGAGCACATCCAGCGAGCCGATTTGCAGGCTGCCCAATTGAAACGACTGGGTGGTGTCGATGGACGCGATGTTAAAATCCGCGGCCGACATTTCAATCGATTCCAGGCTGCCTTCCAATGACAGAAAAAGCATGGAATCCGCCCCCTGGGCAACGATGGTCGAATCGTTGACCAATTCGCTGAATTTGAATGTCTCCTCAGCCAGCGGCACATTGACCGGCACCGTCCAGCTTGGGAGCACCGGGTCTTTGACGCCCAAATCGCAACTGCTGAAAAACGGCAGCATCAACAACATTAAGCCTAACGGTCTGAGCAAAACTTTTTTTGGAACCTTAGAAAGATGGGTTGCTGTAAAAAACAGCATAAGCGGCACAAAACGCCTCATTTTCATTCCTCCCTGAAATAAAATAAGTCATCCTTGAATAAAGTTTACCGCCAACAGTTGGCGGCAATTTTTTAACTACCTCGTACACTATCGCAAAAACAATGGCAGAACTTTATAAAAATTCAGCAAAAAGTGACGAATTTTATTCGCTGCCAAAAGCGGTCAATGCGAAAAGCCCTTGTATTAACGGGGTTTTGCCGGTAAATTTGTACATTCAAAAACCGAAAAAAACCGTTATGCCGGAAAAAAGCCGCGCCGAATTGCTATTCGATCATTACAAAGACACGTATCACTACGTTTACGACCAGCTAAAACGGCGAAACCGGTTTTTTTTAGCGCTGCTAACGCTGCTGTCGTTGATGACCCTGGATATGTATTCCCCTGAATTGCTGCCGCAGATGACAAATGCATACCTCGCCAAAACCCTGGGAACGCCGCAAAATCCTGCCCCGACATTCGATTTTTCAGTGATCGGCTCAACCTTTTGGTTTATTTTGCTGTCGTTGACAATCCAGTATTACCAGAGATCGATCCAAATCGACCGGCGTTATAACTATTTGCAAAATCTTGAGCGACAAATTTGCAAAGACATGGGCGAAGGCGTTATTACCCGGGAAGGCAGCGCGTATTGGAGCGAAACCGGCGTTTCCGGCCCGGGACTTCGCGGCGATCATCGCCCGCTGTTTTTGCGCTCAGTGGGGCCGCTGTATGTCTATTTTTTTCCGCTGGTTTTAACAATACTGATCGTCGCCAAGCTCGTCCGCGAGGATTTGCCGCCGTTGAAAACCACGGATTTGTTCAACCTCACCGTCGGCGGGGTCATTGTGATTTATAATTTGTTGTACGTAATTTGGGTGAAGTTTCGGAAATAGCATTGCCGTGCCAAAATATACAGATAAAATTATCTTTGAATTAAGCGCCATCCCGGTTTATAATACCCTTGTTTTGATAAATCAAAAACCGATTTGTAGATGAGGTAAGCGGTGAGACGAAAACTTACAATCGAGTTGCTCCATCGGGAAGCGGCCCAGTTCTGTCATATTGAATCAAGTTACGAAAACCCCGATTTATACGGAATCACGGATGGAAAAGCTGTAGGAACATACATTGAACACAAATTTCAACGCCAGTTAAGTAAAAAATATTCCTATAATCAAGGTTCTTCTACTAAAGAGATTGACCTACCCTCTCCTGATGTCAACACAGATATCAAAGTGACTTCCATTAAACAGCCACAATCATCATGTCCTTTTAAAACCGCCCGTCAAAAAATCTACGGTTTAGGGTATAATCTTTTGCTTTTTGTATATGAAAAAAAGACGATGGTGAGCGTCAGCTATCAAGGTTAAATTTTCTCCACTGTTCTTTTATTAGCGCTCATCGTACAGCGGATTATCAAACAACCAGAATGCTTCGCCAAATGATTGAAAATGATGCTAATAGTGAGGATATCATTGCTTGTTTAAGCGATCGCAATCTCCCCGCCGATGAGATCACTTTAAACGCATTGGCGGAAGAAATACTCGCAAACCCGCCAAAACAAGGCTACCTGACTGTTTCAAATGCATTGCAATGGCGATTACAATATAAGCGGATCGTAAAAAGTACTGAAAATATTGAAGGGATTATGCGGATTATGAATTAATTCCATCAACGAGAAAACCATGAAAAGTTTTATCAAAAAAATAAAACCCGATCATCTGAAATTCCTAAAAAAAACGTTTGACGCCGTTGCTGATTTTAAAACGGCGAACCCGGTTTTGTTAAAAATATCGGGAATAAACAATTTTTTCAGGACCAATGACGAATTTTTAACCTTTAAAACCGCACTGAAACCGTCTTTTGTCGTAAAAGAGGAAGTTGACAGAAGAGAATATGGCGATTTTCAAACACCGGCGATTTTAAGCGAACAAATTTGTTCCCGGCTTCGCGACGAAAACATTCAGCCGGCAGCGATTATCGAACCGACTTTTGGCAAAGGCGCTTTTATTCTATCCTCTCTGAAGACGTTTCAAAGCTGTGAATTGCTCGTTGGCGTGGAAATTTATGAAGCATATTGTTGGGAAACAAAATTTAAAATCCTTGATTATTTTCTCGACAATCCCTCGATAAATAAACCGGCGATATTTTTATACAACGATGATATTTTTCACTTTGATTTTCAAAGAGTGCAATCATTATTAAAAAATCGGGAAGTGTTGGTAATCGGCAACCCGCCGTGGGTGACGAATGCTGAATTGAGTTCCTTAAAATCCGAAAATCTTCCGGTCAAAGCCAATTTTAAAAATCACAAAGGTCTCGACGCTATGACCGGAAAAGGCAATTTTGATATATGCGAAACCATTATTTTAAGAATGTTGAAGCTGTTCTCGCACAAAAACGACAGCCTGGCAATGCTTGCCAAAAATTCCGTCATCAGAAACATTGTCCATGATTTACCCAAAACCCGTTACAAAGTTGCGGATATAAAAACGCTTCGGATCGACACGAAAAAATTTTTTAACGCCGCGGTTGACGCTTCACTGTTTATATGCAAATTTAACGGACGTGAGACGCAATGGCAGTGCAATGTGTCGTCTTTTGAAAAACCGGGTAAAACGATCCGGGATTTTGGATGGGTTGCTGATAAATTTGTATCAAACATATCGCTTTACAGAAAAAATTCAAATTACGATCATAAATCTCCTTATGAATGGCGGCAGGGTGTAAAACATGATTGTTCGCGGGTTTTTGAACTCAGGGAAGAGGCCGGAAAATGGATCAACGGGCTTGGCCAATGTGCGGAAATTGAGGACGATTTGGTGTATGGATTGGCAAAAAGTTCGGATTTAAAAAAACCGGTGATCACCAGGCCCCGCAAATTTGTGATCATTACTCAGCAAAGCATCGGCGAAAGCACGCTTTATATCAAAACGCATTTCCCCAAATTATACACATATTTGAAAACGCACCAGGAGGCGTTAAACCGCAGAAAATCTTCCATTTACAAAAACAAGCCGCCGTTTTCAATTTTTGGGATCGGCGATTATTCCTTTCAGCCATACAAGGTTGCTGTATCCGGTTTGTATAAAACGCCGGCATTTTCATTGCTCCTGCCCAACGATGGAAAGCCTATCATGGTGGATGATACCTGCTATCAATTGGGCTTTGATGCGTTGGCGGAAGCCATTTTTGTCTGGGCGCTGCTAAATCACCGGCATATCCAGGATTTGCTTTCGTCAATCACGTTTTTGGATTCAAAACGCCCGTTCACGAAAGACATTTTAATGCGTTTGGATATACATCGTTTAGCTAAAGACCTGAGTTTTGTTGAAATTGCCAATGATGTAAAGGCGCGTTCCGAAGATTTAGCCCGTAAAATTGACCAAGAAAAATGGCGGTCTTTTTTGAGAACATCAGAGACCGGTTCAAAAGAAGTAACGCAGCTAAAATCGTTTAATATTTAGACTGGGCGGCACATTTATTTTTAATCAATTAGGATTTAGTCATGTCCCGACAAAAAATAACCACGACCTGCCCGATGGACTGCCCGGATTCCTGCGCGCTGGAAGTTACCGTGGCAGACGGAAAAATCAAACGAATAGACGGGGCGCAAAACGGGCATCCCGACACCAACGGCTTTATCTGCGCCAAAGTGCGGCGATTTGACCGGCGGGTGTATCACAAAGATCGCGTGCTGCATCCCATGCGGCGCATTGGCGCAAAAGGCGAGGGGAAATTCGCCCAAATTTCCTGGGAGGAAGCGCTGGATAAAATCGCCGCGCGTTTCAACGAGATTCGCCAAAAGTGGGGCGGCGAGGCGATCATGCCGTTTCACTACGGCGGCTCCAACGGCCTGCTTGGCGATGAATTTTTAGACGATTATTTTTTCGCAAAATTGGGCGCTTCGCGCTGCGCCAAAACCCTTTGCGCCGCGCCGACCACAGCCGTGGCCGTGGATATGTACGGCAAAATGCCCGGCACAGCATACCAGGATTATCCGAAGGCAAAATTTATTCTGCTGTGGGGCGTGAACCCGCGGGTGTCGCACATCCATTTGATGCCCTACCTGCGCGAAGCAAAGCAAAACGGCGCGTTCATCGCGGCGATTGATCCGCGAAACAATTTTTCCGACCGCGAAATTGATCTGCACCTGCCGGTTTATCCCGGGGCGGATTTGCCGCTGGCGTTGGGAATGATCCACTATTGGAAACACAATGGCTTGCTGGACGACGCTTTTTTAGCGCAAAATGCAACCGGGCTGGGCGAATTGCTGGACGCTGCCGAGCAATGGCCGCTGGCAAAAGCCGCAAAAGCCGCGCGCGTAAACATCTGTGATGCGATCAAACTTGCCCAAAAATATGCCGATATTTTTCCGGCTGCATTGCGCTGCGGCTGGGGCGTGGAGCGAAATCGCAACGGCGGGCAGGCGGTAGCGGCCATTTTAGCCATGCCCGCGCTGTTGGGCAAATTCGGCGTGAGCGGCGGCGGGTACACCATGAGCAACAGCGGCGCATTCCGGCTTGACACAGAGAAAATTTTCGGCAAATTTGAATGGCGGTCCCGCGTCATCAATCAGTCGCGGATCGGTGCAAAATTGAACGACGCAACACTGGATCCACCGCTCAAATCGCTGTTTGTTTACAACTGTAATCCCGTGGCCACCGTTCCGGATCAAAACGCACTGATTCGCGGGCTGCGGCGCGATGATCTGTTCACCGTGGTGCACGAGCAGGTGCTGACCGACACCACCGCATTTGCCGACATTTTGTTGCCGGCGACCACTTTTTTGGAGCAGCACGAAATAAAAAAAGCGTACGGGAGTTATGTTGCCGGCGGCATTCAGCCGGTGATTTTCGCGCCGGGCGAAGCGATTCCCAACGAGGAACTGTTTGCCCGGCTGGGTCGCGCCCTGGGCTGGGACGATCCGCCGTTCCAACAGCAAACCGCCGATTTTATGCGCAAAACCGTCGCCGCGCTTTCCCTGAACGGCGAACCGGGGAATGCGGAAAAATTGCTGAACGGCAAAACCCAACCGTGCCTGTTTGACGGGAAGCCGCCGGTGCAATTTCGCAGCGTTTTTCCGCGAACGCCGGACGGCAAAATCCACCTGACGCCCGCCGCGCTGGGAAAAAATCCCTATCACTACGACGCG
>CAYVDX010000145.1:0-7989 GCA_964450485.1 uncultured Calditrichaceae bacterium | reverse complement strand
AATATTTGCTTTCAAATTGGTTTCTTCTTCGTATTGTTTGATGTAATAGCGATCGGTTTTACCATAGACTTTCCAATCGATGTCGCGGATGTTGTCACCGGGCATGTATTGCCGGTGTTCGGAAAATTCCACGCTAAACCCGTGAAACGGACTTTTGTGCAATCCCACCAAAAATCCTTCCACGATAAAGCGGGCGATCAAGTCGAGGTTTTTAATTTTGGCAACCACTTCCGGCAGTAAATATTGTTGTGCATCGCTGCGATTGTGTGCGGGCATTTCGCGCTTCCTTTTTCAAGTTTACGCTAAAATAGTTCGTTATTGTTCCGCGGCAAAACTGTTTTTACATTTTGTATCTTCAACCGACAATGTTGCATCTAAGGATTGTTAAAAAAATGATTTTAATGACTAAAAATTGATAGGAGACCTCAAAATGGCGTTGAATACACATCACAAAGTGATTGTTATCGGTTCCGGTCCGGCCGGCGACACAGCCGCGCTTTATGCCGCGCGCGCGGCTTTAAAACCGCTGTTAATCACCGGCAGCCAGCCCGGCGGACAGCTCACCATTACCACGGATGTTGAAAATTATCCCGGTTTTCCCGATGGCATTATGGGGCCGGAAATGATGCACCTGTTCCACCAGCAAGCGCAAAAATTCGGCACGGAATATCTTTATAAAACCGTTACAAACGTTGATTTTTCCCAGCGCCCCTTCGTGATCGAAGCCGAAGATCAAACCTTTACCGCGGACGCCGTGATTATTGCCACGGGCGCATCGGCAAAGCTGCTCAACCTGGAATCCGAGCAAAATTTGATGGGCTACGGCGTTTCGGCCTGCGCCACCTGCGACGGATTTTTCTTTAAGGACAAGCACGTGGTTGTGGTGGGCGGCGGCGATTCGGCGATGGAAGAAGCGGATTTTTTGACCAAATTTGCCGCCCGCGTGACCGTCGTGCATCGCCGCGACAGTTTGCGCGCATCAAAAATTATGCAGCAGCGTGCATTTCAAAACGAAAAAATTGATTTCCAGTGGAATAAAACGGTTGCCGAAGTGTTAGGGACAAAAGAAGCGGGCGTAACCGGCGTTCGCTTGAAAGATACCCAAACCGGCGAAGAAAGCGTGTTCGCCTGTGAAGGGCTGTTTTTGGCCATCGGGCACTCACCCAACTCTGAAATATTCAAAAATCATCTGGAAACGGATGAAAAAGGATACATCAAAACCCTGCCGGATTCCACAAAAACAACCATTCCCGGGGTTTTTGCCTGCGGCGATGTGCAAGATGCGATTTACCGCCAGGCCGTTACCGCGGCGGGTTCCGGCTGCATGGCCGCCATCGACGCCGAGCGGTATTTGAGCGAGCACGAATTTCAATCAAAAGAAACGGCCGGTTCCGGTGTATAAATTTGCGATATTGATTTTCACGTAGTGGACGTAAATTTGCGTTCACTACTACTTTTTAATATTCATCACGGGCAACTGTTGATATTAATTTTGTTCTCTCAATTTCTCTAAAACCTCGTCGATTTCCGCGTGACGCTTGAGCTGTTTTTTGGAAAATATCAATTCACCGTCCGCGACGACTTCAAACACACCGCCTTTTGATTTAATCAATTCCGGCTCAATGTTAAATTCCTGTTTAATTGCGTTCGCCAAACTGGCGGCTCTCGGATAATAATTTCACATCACGCAATATTCGATCGAAATATACCTTGCCATTGCAGCTTCCCTTAGGTTAAATGATTTTGTTTTCGAGTTGACTAAAATATGTGGATATTTCCCGACGAATTCCACAAAAAAGCGGGAAAATGGTTTAGCCGTCAGCATCACGAACCACCTTTCACGCCATCACGCTTCCACCAAGTCCAGCACATTGATTTCCGGGCGGCAATTGATGCGAATCCCGTGCACATTTCCCACGCCCCGGCTGATGTGCAGCCAGCGTTCATGCCAAAAATGCAACCCTTCAACAAAGCGTTTGTCTTCCACCGGCGCAAAGGGCGCGCCCATTAGCGGAATGCGAATTTGCCCGCCGTGGGTATGTCCGCAAAGCAGTAAATCCCAGTCAAACCCGGCGATGAACTTTTTGGTATCCGGGTTATGGGAAAGCACAATGGTGATATCGCCGGTTTTTTTCGCGGTCGAATTTGAAAGCGTTTGCGCATTTTTATTTTGAGGGGAAAATGGCGATGACGCCCGCATTTTGCCGCTCCACCAGTCGCATAAGCCTACCAAAAATAATGCGTTTCCCCGGATGTTCAATCCCGCGGTCTCGTTCATCAGGCAATTGATCCCGCTTTGGGAAAGCAATCGCTCAACTTTTTGGGTATCGGAATAGCCGCCGCGGCGTTTTGCCCACTTGCCGCCATCGTGATTTCCCAAACAGGCAAACGTTGGCGCGGCGTCGCTTAACCGGCGTAATATTTTGCGATAGCGGCGAGCTTCCGGCATTTTTTCGGTGATAAAATCGCCGGTGATGCAAATGACATCCGGCGAATACGACAAACCGGCGTCAATGGCATGTTCGATGAGGCTAAACGGCACCACGCTCGATGCGTGCAAATCGGAAAGCTGCAAAATGCGCAGCCCATGTTGCAGGCTTGCGGCGATCGGGATTCGTTTTCGGGTTTCTTCCAGCCAGCGCGGTTCAACAAAATGTCCATATCCCAATGCGCTGACGCCCGCGCCGATCAGGCTGAGCAAAAACTGTTTTCGGGTTATTTCTTTCATTGTGGAATTATACAACACAGCGGCTGAAAAGTTACGATTTGTATTTGCGGGTAAATTTCACCAAACAGCGCGTTAAACCAATGTGAGTAAACTTACCTGCGGCGGACAATTAATGCGCAACCCATGCACATTGCCGACGCCCCGGGTCACGTGTATCCAGCGCCCCTCCCATTTGTGCAGGCCTTCGGCAAGGCGGATATCGCGCACCGGCGCAAACGGCGCGCCGAGACCGGGAATTTTAAGCTGGCCGCCGTGGGTATGCCCTGCAAGCAGCAAATCCCACTGGTAATCCTTCAGATAATCCTTGCTGTCCGGGTTGTGCGAAAGCAAAAGGACCGGCGGTTCGGGCGATTTGCCCGCAGTTCCAATATTTTCACCGCTGCCATTGCCGTTGAACACAACGGCCGCTTTTGGCTGTTTACTTTTCAACTGACGGCTACGCCGCTTTTTTTTCCGCAACACAACTTCCGGGTGCATTGTGCAAGATGAAACGTCCCCTAAACCGGCGATGACAAGCGGCTGCCCGCGAACCATAAGCTGTTGTTTTTCATTAAAAAGCGTCCGGATGCCCGCGGCATCCAATAATTCTCCCACGTGCAGAAAATCGATATATTCTCGCGGCGAACCGGCGGAATAGCAGCAATCGTGATTGCCGAAACAGGCAAACGTGGGCGCGGCCGCCGGCAGTTTTGCCAAAATGCGGCGGTAGCTCTCCACGCTTGCCGGAATTCGATGCGTGCAATAATCCCCGGTGAGGCAAATGATATCCGGTGCTAAGGAAACGCCCAAATCAAGGGCTTTTTCGATAAACCGGTACGGCACGACTTTTGAAGCGTGAAAATCCGAAAGATGCAGAATTTTGATGGGGAAATCCAACCGCGCGCCCGGCAAGACAATGCGCTCGCGATTCACCGTCAGCGAATGGGTGCCGCTGTATTGATGATAACGGGTTATTTTGGCGATGACGCCGACAAAATTTTCAAAAGCAATCTTACCAATGGTGACTTTTTTAATCGGGGTGATTTTTCTCATAAAAAGCAGTCGTTCCTTTGCAAGCCCTTGCCATTACTTCAAAAATCGACAGGTATTATTTTTAGTTGATGCTGTAATTATCTAATTTTGGTTATACAAAAATAAAATGGTCACAAACGCGAGAATAAACATGACAAGCAGAAAGATAATAAATCCAATCGATCCGGACTGTGACGTATCGCCGCCGCGCTTTTTTCGCGCTTTTTTCTTTCGCGCTTTCTGCTTGTTTTCACGGGGCTTAAGCGTCGGATAATCTTCGCAGAATTGTTTCTCAAATAGGGCGGCTTTTTTTCTCATTTCCGACAACTGTTCCGTGAGCGTCTTAATTTCCTGAACATGCTCGCGGCTTACATAGCGCTGCGAACCGGTATCTGTCTGCCCTTTCAAGTAGGACAAACGCTGTTCGTATTCATTCATTCGATCGTAAATGTCGTCAAACATGATATGTTCCGATATTTTTTGTAAAAAAGGCCGCTTAATAAATCATCATGCCGAATTTAAATTTTCAGTGTAAATTTTCCCCGCTCGCTCAACGTCTAAAGAGCGATACACCCGAAGCGTCAAAGTTAAGAAAAATTTGATAAAAAACGAAGAATTTTCAATAATGCCGCGGCACGGTTTCGTCAATACTTTCATTGAATCAATACTTTATATTCCTGCGTAATCACATTATATTGTTTGGCGGAAACAATTTAAAAATGTGATAAATCGAATGAATTCAGCGCAAAAGAAACGGGTAAACTGCGGATGAGTGAAAACGGGCGGCCAAAAGTATTGATTATTGATGACGAACAATCCAGCTTGAATGCGGTTTTTCGAACGTTGCGGCGGGAATTTGATGTTTTGATGTCATTAAGCGGTCATGCAGCGTTGGAAATTTTAAAAAGCCAGCAAATCGACGTGATTTTAGCGGACCAGCGCATGCCGGAAATGACCGGGGTTGAGTTTTTTAATAAAGCGCAGGCGCTTCAACCGGAAGCGATTCGCATTTTGATTACCGGTTACACGGATATTGAAGCCATCGTGCAGGCGATTAACGAAGGACAGATTTTTTATTACATCAACAAGCCGTGGGAACCGGATGATTTGCGAATCGTCGTGCGGCAGGCCGCCGAACGGCATCGCCTGATTCGCGAAAACCAGCGGCTGATGCAGGAATTAAAAACAGCCAACGAGCGTTTGGCCGCGGAAAACACCCTCCTGCACCGGGAGGCAAAAAAGCAGTATTCGTTTGAAAATGTTATTGGCGAAAGCCCGGCAATGCAGCAGGTTTTTGCCCTGTTGGAGAAAGTCATTCCCACGGACACAACCGTGCTGCTGCTTGGCGAAACCGGCACCGGAAAAGAGCTGATCGCCCGGGCCATTCATTACAACGGGCCGCGGAAAGACAAGCTTTTCGTGGCGCAGAACTGCGGCGCATTACCGGATACGCTCCTGGAAAGCGAATTGTTTGGGCATGTGAAAGGCGCCTTCACCGGCGCAGCAACCGACAAAAAAGGACTCTTTGAAATTGCCGACGGCGGCACGATTTTTTTAGACGAGATCACCGATACCTCACCTGCCATGCAACAGCGCTTGCTGCGCGTTTTGCAGGAAGGCGAAATTCGCCCGGTGGGTTCCGAAAAAAATATTCGGGTGGACGTGCGGATCATTTCTGCGGCGAACCGCGATTTGAAAGCCGCGATCGACGACAACCGTTTTCGCCGGGATTTGTATTACCGGCTGAATGTCTTTCCGGTAAAATTGCCGCCCTTGCGGGAACGGCGGGAAGATATTCCCCGGCTGGCCAACTTTTTTCTGGAAAAATATTGCCGAAAACTGGGTAAACCCGGGCTTAAATTATCGCGGGAGGCCATTGCGCGGTTGATGGCAAATGATTATCCCGGAAATGTGCGGCAACTGGAAAATCTTTTGGAACGGGCGGCGACGCTGGCAGACGACCATTCGACAATAACACCGGATATGCTCGGCAATGATCCCGAACGGCTTGCATCAGCTTTTGAAAATCCGCAAAATATTTCACTGGATGGTGACAGCCCGCTCAAAGAAATTGTCGAACAATTGGAAATATTCTATATTCGACAGGTATTACAGGCATGCAACGGCAACATTACTAAAGCCGCTAAAAAATTAGGGTTAAGTCGTTTGGGATTGCACAAAAAAATGCAGCGCCATGGCATTGATTCGACAAAATACAAATCAACAAATCGCTGAAACGCTAACTTTGTTTACACTAAAACCGGCGCCATGGAGTACAGAAACAAAAATATTGTTTTTAACTCTTTTATAAATAACAGGTTACGTTTTACAGGAGCTTTTTCTCGAAATTTTGGTATAATTATTGATTTAATAAAGACAGCAGTGTTTACAAGAAGGGAAGGTGCGCTATGAAAAAAGTCAGACCATTTTTTACAGCTTTATTGGGCATACTGGCGCTATTTATATTTCAGGGATGCTATACACAGGTGGGCGCCCCGAAACGCCAATCTCCTGAGCGGGATCGCTATGAAGATTACGGCAAAAAATCGGATGACGAAGCGAAACGAAACGAAGATGAATATTACACCGATGACGCGGACAGCGATTCCATGTATGATTCCGAATATTATGGCGAAGATGAGGATGCGCCGGATCGCATCATTGTGAACAAATATTACATTTACGATGATTACGCCGACATTTATGTCGATCCGACCCTGTTTGATCCGTATCCCTATCCATTTTTAAGCTTCCGCTTTTCGTTTGGCGATCCGTATTGGGCGTATCATCCGCGATATGCCTATTATCCCCGCTTTCATCGCTACACTTATTACGTTTGGGACCCATTCTGGTGGGATCCCTGGGATTACGCCTATCTCGGGCCGTATTATGATCCATTCTACGGCGGCTATTACCCGTCCTACTACGATCCGTATTATTACGGCGGCAGCGGCGGCGGCTACAGCGGTCTTCCGCGCCATAAACGGGATTGGGATCGCCGTTCACCGACGACGCGGCGACCGGGAATCGATCGAACCGGCAGCGGCATTGCCGGTAGCGGCGTTGGGCGAACAGGGGTCAACAGCGGTGAAGCGATCCAACGGCCGCCGGTGGTTATCAACCGCAATGGCAATAGCGGCGGTTCGCGCGGCGCCGTTAGCACGGGTCGCACCAAGCGCGTCCGCGAAGTAACCCGCAAAAAGAATCCGCGTAAGCGCGTCCGCGAATCGGCGCGTCACGTAAAACGGCGCAATGTAAAAAGAAGCCATCGGGGCGGCGCTGAAACGCATACGGCGACGCACCCTTCGAGCCGGGAGCGCAGCGTTCGGCAAAGCACGCGAAAACGTTCCGGCGATTCATCCTATCGCTCCAGAAATTCACGCACGCGGAATTCCAGTGTGAGTAAACGCAGTTCATCGAAAAATAAAAGCAGCCGGTCGTATCGCAGTTCGCGAAAATCCAGCCGCAAAAGCAGCGGTTCCTATCGCAGCTCGTCTTCGCGGTCCAGCCGGGGCAGCAAATCGTATCGCGGTTCGTCATCGCGATCAAGCAGCCGGTCATCCGCGCGTTCGTCAAGCCGTTCATCCGGCAGCAGCAAAAGCAGTACAAAATCGTCATCGAAAAGCAGCAACCGGTCATCGAAGCGGAGATAAATTGTAAAAACAGCCTATGGATTTAAAAATGATGAGAAATTGCGTCATTTTTAATTGAGAGGAAGGAGAACAAAATGAAACTCAAACATATATTTACATTATTGATTGCCGTGGCATTTTTCAGACCCGGCTTTGGCCAAAGCGCCCCGGACGCCATCCGCATTTTGCAGGATGAGAGCGGAATGGGATCGCGGGCACTGGCCATGGGCGGCGCCTTCACCGGCGTGGCGGATGATTACACCGCGATTTATTGGAACCCCGCCGGTCTGGCAGACATTCGCAAATCGCAATTCTTCGGCGAAGTTTCCCATTTGCAATTCAACAACACTGCAACTTTCAACGACCGTCTGACCGATGAAAGTCAAAATTATACCCGCCTGCACTCGCTCGGTTTTGCCTTCCCCTTGCCCACCACCCGCGGCAGTTTTGTGATTGCATTGGGATACAACCGCGTGAAGGATTTTGACCAACAGCTTGTTTTTTCCGGGTTTAACAATCGCAGCAACGGGTTGGCTTTCACCATCGACAGCACGGATTTTGGCTTTGACAACAACACGTTTCAAAGCGAACAAATTCTGGAAGACGGCGGACTGAATC
>CAYVDX010000144.1:0-8063 GCA_964450485.1 uncultured Calditrichaceae bacterium | reverse complement strand
GTTAAATTAGATTTTTTGACAGGATTTACAGGATTAAACAGGATTATTATTTAAAAATTTGGTTACTATTCAGCGATTACTTTTTTGGGCGGTTACACCACAGCTTTTCCTGAAATCACAGCGTAAAAACCGTGAAGGTTTATTTGCAGGTTTTAAACATTCCCTGTTTTTTACACGTTTTCGCGATATTTTAAAAACATCCGGAAAACCTTCAAGGTTTGTCGTGTTTACGTCCACGAAAACCTGTCTGATTCTCACACTGCTGAATAGTAACAAGATTTGTTGATCATTCTTTTGAAAAATCATGTATATCCTGTTGATCCTGTCGAAACCCTTTGAAATTTAACATTGTCAAGTTAATTAAATCAACGATTTCTCTTTCGTGAACCGTTGTTCCGATTCGTCGGGATGGCCGTTTAAAAGATTGAAAAAAAGGAACAGACCATGAGTGAATCAAAACCACAAATGCAGCAACAGATAAATGTTGAGCTTCCGCCGGAAGTGGCGCAGGGCGAGTATGCGAACCTGGCGATTATTACCCATTCGCCCGCGGAATTTGTCATCGATTTTACGCGGATTTTGCCCGGCGTTCCCAAGGCGCAGGTAAAATCGCGAATTATTATGACGCCGCAACACGCAAAGTCGCTGCTCCTGGCCCTGGAAGACAATATCAAAAAATTTGAAAGCCAGCACGGTGAAATCAAAACCCAAATGGGCGGGCATCCGAACAAGTCGTTCGGTTTTCAGGCGCCGGAAGAGTGATACAAAGGTCGTTTTTAAAAATGAGCACAACGCTTGAACAAAACCTGCGGATCGTTCGCGAAAAGATTCGCAATGCAGCGTCGAGGCATGGAAAAACAGACGCCGAAATTACGCTTGTTGCTGTAACAAAAACGTTTCCGGCAAAGATTATAAATCAAGCCATTGCATTAGGTGTGCGGGATATTGGTGAAAATCGCGTACAGGAAGCCCGGCAAAAATTCCCGGAAATTGAAGAAAAAGTTACACGCCACATGATCGGTCATCTTCAGAAAAACAAGGTGAAATATGCCGTTCGCTTGTTTGATATGATTCAATCAGTTGATAGCGTTTCTTTGGCGGAAGAAATAAATGCGCGGATCGCAACAGCCAATTTAGGGCGCATGCCGGTTTTAATCCAGGTAAATACCAGCAATGAGCCGCAAAAATCCGGTTGCCAGCCCGGGGAAGCATTGGGCTTGTTAAAAGCAATCGACCGGCTGCCGAATTTGATCGCCAGGGGATTTATGACCATCGCACTGTTTAGCGATGATCCCGAAAAAGTGCGCCCGTGTTTTAAAATGTTGAAAAGAATTTATGAATCAGCTGAAACCCTGACACTCGAACGTGGTAAAATCGACACGCTTTCCATGGGAATGTCTGCCGATTTCGAGACGGCCATTGAAGAAGGTGCAAATATGGTACGCATTGGTTCGGCGATTTTCGGGAAGCGAAATTAATGCAAAATTTTATAACTATTCGCTGAATGAGACCTTATATTTGCCTTTTTGATGTAAATCGTTTTTTTAGTGCGGCATGTTATTGACAAACAGGAGTCGATTTTGAAGTTAACACCCTTGGAAATTCGTAAACAGGAATTCCGTAAATCTTTGCGCGGGCTTGATCCCATCGAAGTTCAGACGTTTTTGGATATGGTCTCCGAACAGTATGAAGCGCTATTGGAAGAAAACAAATCCCTGAGCCGGCGACTGATCGAATTGGAAGCCAAGCTCCACAATTACCAGGAAAGCGAAAAAACGCTGCGGGAAACCTTGTTAAATGTTCAGGAAGTCAAAAAGCAGACCGAAGAGAGCAACCGGCGTCAATCGGATTTGATTAAAAAAGAGGCTGAATTAAAAGCCTTGGAAATTGTTGAAAGTGCTAAAAAAGAAGGGCGGAAGATTCGTGAAGAAATCAATTGGCTAAAATCTCAAAAAGAATCTTTTATCAATCGGATTCGCCATGTGTTGGTTTCGCAAATCGAGTTGCTTTCTGTGATGGAAATTGATGATGTTTTGCCGGATGATGCTAAAGAGGCGGTTGAAGCGTGGAATATACGGAAAAACGTGAAAAAACATATATCTGAACAGGCGCCGGTTGACCTGCCGCCGCCGCTGGATGACGCCGATGAAAATCATAAAAAAAAAGACGAGGAAAATGATTTAACAGAGATTGCAGAAGCCCCGGAGCAACCGGAAAATTCTGATCAGGACACGCGGGTCATTCAACAATTCAATGAACTGGGGTCTAATGAAAAAAAAGAGAAAAATCGAAATAAAACAAAGAATGATCCTTCTTTAACCGAAGATGATATAAACGATTTTTTTAAAAAAGGACTCCAGATTGACGATTTAATCAAAACCATTAATAAAAAGGATTTTGACAAATGAAGGGTATAAGGGCCACTTCCACACAAATTATTCTATTGTTGATTTTATTAAATTTAATCATGGCTGGTTGTGCGTCATCTCGAGTCATAAGGAGCGATGACGTTGATGCGGGACAAAGTGTTAAGCTTTATCTTCAATCCGGTGAGATTGAAGATGGCGTAGTGTTGGCGCGTCAGCGGGATGAGATTTTGTTTGTGGGCGATTCTGATCACCAAAAGCGTACCATTGCTATCAGCGAAATTCGCCGCGTCGAACATTCTCCCCAGGATTTTGATTACCAGGCATATCCGATTAGCAATGCCGAAATTCAGAAATACAAGCAAAACAGAAATACCTGGGGTTACGCCATTGGCGGCGGCATCGTCGGCGCTGTTGGCGGGTTAGCGGTTGGCTTGCCCATTTGGCTGGCGAATGATGATCCCCCGCCATTATTTGCCGCCGGGTTGGGGCTTGTCTTCGGAAGCATTTATTTTGCAACCCGCGGAATTAATAAAGACCGGCAGGAAGCGCTGACGCAAGTTCGGGTGCTTCGTCAGAAAGAGGAGCAACTCGACGACAAGCGCAAAGCGGAAATTGCTAAATTGAAAGCCATTCAGGAACAAAAGGCAAAATTGTTAAAAGCATTAGAAGAAAAGAAAAAAAAAGACCGGAAAAAGTAAGCGTTTCGGGGAGCAAAGATGAGTGAACTCAAAAAGCGGGTGGAAGAAACAATCCGGTATATTCGCCGGCATACCGGCGTAAAGCCTGACGTTGGCATCGTCCTTGGCACCGGGTTGGGAGATTTGGTGAATGAAATCGAACAGGAAGCGGCGCTTTCTTATGAAGATATTCCGAATTTTCCCGTTTCAACGGTGGAGTTTCATGCGGGAAAGCTGATTTTTGGAAAAATTGCCGGTCGCTCCATCGTTGCCATGCAGGGACGCTTTCATTATTACGAAGGCTACAGCATGCAACAAATTACATTTCCCATTCGGGTGATGAAATATTTAGGGGTTGAAACGTTGTTAATTTCCAATGCCTGCGGCGGCATGAATCCCCAGTTTGCCAAAGGCGATTTAATGATCATGGAAGATCACATCAATTTGTTGGGTGATAATCCACTCATCGGTATGAATGATAATGAATTTGGCCCGCGATTTCCCGATATGTCGGCGCCCTACAGCAAACGATTAATCGCCCTGGCGGAAGCGCTTGCGCTTGCGGAAAAAATCAAAGTGCGGAAGGGCGTTTATGTTGCGGTTCCCGGCCCAAATCTGGAAACCCGAGCCGAATACCGGTTTTTGCGAACCATCGGTGCGGATGTGGTAGGCATGTCCACAATCCCGGAGAACATCGTCGCCCGGCACATGGGCATGGAGGTATTCGGCGTCTCCGTGATCACCGATGAATGTTTTCCCGACGCCCTCCGCCCGGCTGACATTGAGGATATTATTAAAACGGCGAATGAAGCTCAGCCCAAGTTAACACATTTAATGAAAGCACTTGTCGAAAAGTTGTAAATTGGCCGTGGAAAATCTGTCTTTACAAGCATATGGCAAACTGCTGGTGATCCTGGGAGTTGTTGTTTTAACACTGGGATTGCTATTGATGTTCAGCGATCGACTACCCATGCTTTTTAAACTACCCGGCGATATTATCATACGGAAAAAGAATTTTACGTTTTATTTTCCAATAACATCGCTGATTATTATGAATTTAATATTGTTTTTAGTGCTATTTATCATAGGAAAGTTTCGGGGGAATTGATAACCTCTTGACCCAATCCTTTCGAATTTGCCAATGAATTTATTTGGCTTTGCTGTCAGGAAAAATTACAGGGATATTTGAAATGTTTAAGGAATATCGTGAAAAAATTTCGATCACAAAGCTTGAAGAAGATGTGCTCGATTTTTGGAAAAAAGAGAAGATTTTTGAAAAGAGCATCGAACTGCGCAAAGATCGTCCCACGTATATTTTTTATGAAGGTCCACCGACGGCAAATGGCCGCCCAGGCATCCATCATGTGCTTAGCCGCACGATAAAAGACGTTATTCTACGATATAAATCCATGAAGGGATACGCTGTTCCCCGTAAAGCCGGTTGGGATACACACGGCTTGCCGGTAGAGATCGCCGTTGAAAAAAAGCTGGGACTTACCCAAAAAAACGAAATTGAGAAATTCGGCGTTGAAAAATTCAACAATGCCTGCCGGGAATTGGTTGACAAACATATCAACATGCCGGGCGGGTGGCGCAAGCTCACTGATCGGATGGGCTACTGGCTGGATATGGATGACGCCTATATCACCTACAAGAATGAATATGTTGAATCGGTTTGGTGGGCGATCAAAACCATTTTTGATAAAGGATTAATTTACAAAGACTTCAAGATTGTGCCGCAATCACCCACGATTGAAACGCCGTTAAGCTCACACGAACTGTCGCAAGCCTACAAAGCGGTACGCGATCCCAATTGCTATGTCAAGGTGAGAATTTTGTCATCGCCGAAAAAATCAATTGAAGGCGCGGAATTGTTGATTTGGACGACAACGCCCTGGACATTAATTTCCAACACTGCCGCGGCCGTGGGAAAAGATATTGAGTATGCGCTGGTCAAAAATACACGCCGCTTAAAAAGCGGCGATGAAAAAACAGTTCAGGTTCATCACCTCGTTTTGGCGCTGTCCCGACTGGCGGCATTGGACGGCGATGTGGAAGTCCGGGAAACATTTTCCGGCAGCGAAGTTATCGGCGCAAAATATGAACAAATATTTGATTTTGTAAAATTTGACGAAACGGAATATCCCAATGTTTTGACCGTGCTGCCGGGTGATTTTGTGTCCACGGACGACGGATCGGGAATTGTGCATCTTGCCCCGGCTTTTGGGCAGGATGATTACGAAATGTCGAAAAATTTCCATCTGCCTGTGGTGAACACGGTAACGCCGGGCGGGCGATTTAAGGACAACATCGGCGAATTTTCCGGCAGAACCGTCAAAACCTTTACGTATGCCGATGGACACACAGAAGAAGGCGTCGATAAAGAAGTTATCATCGCGCTGAAAAAAATGGGCAAAATCTACCGCGCAACCAACGATTACGTTCACAGCTATCCGCACTGTTGGCGGACGGATAATCCGGTGATTTACTACGCCCGGGAATCCTGGTTTATTAATTCTCCGTCGTATAAAGATGAAATGGTAAGCCTAAATAAAACAATAAATTGGCAGCCGCCTGAAATCGGCGCCAAACGCTTTGGAAATTGGCTGGAGGACGTCAAGGAATGGTCGCTTTCACGCGATCGTTATTGGGGAACACCGTTGCCAATTTGGGTTAGTGAAGACGGGCGGGATAAGTTCGCGGTTGGCGCTATTGCCGAATTGATGGAAGGCCAATACGAAAAACCGGACGGAAACCGTGTGCCGATGGCTGAAATGCAGGCGGAACTGGATTTGCACCGCCCTTTTGTCGATCGTGTCGTATTTGAACGAGATGGCAAAGTGTTCCGCCGCACCCCGGAAATCATCGACGTTTGGTTTGATTCCGGCTCTATGCCTTTTGCGCAATATCATTATCCGTTTGAAAATAAAACGCTGTTTGAATCGCGTTTCCCGGCGGATTTTATTGCGGAGGGCGTTGATCAAACCCGCGGCTGGTTTTACACGCTACACAATATCGCCACGGCGCTGTTTGATAAACCGGCGTTTAAAAACATTATTGTCAATGACTTAGTGCTTGATCAAAACGGGCAGAAAATGAGCAAGCGATTGGGAAATGTTGTTGATCCCTTTCAGCTATTTGACGTTTACGGCGCAGATCCGGCGCGCTGGTTTATGATGACCCAAAACAACCCCTGGCTGCCCAAAAAGTTTGATAAAAAAGGCATAGAAGAAGTGCGGCGTAAATTTTTTGACACGTTGCTGAATACCTATTCGTTTTTTGCGTTGTATGCCAACATTGATACATTCGATCCGAAAGCCGACCAAACACCGGTTGAAAAACGCCCGGAAATTGATCGTTGGATCATCTCCCGGCTTTATACGATTGTCGCGCATGTAAATACACGCATGGATAATTACGACATCACCCAAGCTGCCCGCCCCATCGCGGAATTTCTATTGGATGACGTCTCAAATTGGTATGTCCGCCGCAACCGGCGTCGATTCTGGAAAAGTGAGGATGGCGAAGATAAGTTGGCGGCTTATCAAACATTGTACGAAGTGCTTTTGACGGTTTGTAAATTGACTGCACCATTTATTCCTTTTGTAGCGGAGAAAATTTATCAAAATCTCAGAACAGCAGACATGCCTGAAAGTATTCACCTGTGTGATTATCCCGTGATTGATTCAGTGAAGAAACAACTGCGGGATGACGCCTTGGAAACGCGAATGGATATTGCCCAAAAAGTCGTTAAAATGGCTCGTTCCCTGCGAAATGAAACACGCTTGAAAGTGCGCCAGCCATTGCAAAAGCTGGTTGTTGCCAGCAAAAGAAAGGCAACACTTGAAGCTGTTCAGCAAATGGCAGAGATCATCAAGGAAGAAATCAATGTTAAAGCGGTTGAGGTGACGGAAAACCCCGGTGCTTTGGTAAGCCGTTCAGCTAAACCCAATTTTAAAGCCCTCGGGCCGCGATTCGGCAAGGCCATGAAAGATGTTGCCGCGGCAATTCAGCGATGGGGAGATGCTGAAATCGCCAAATTGGAAAAAGACGGCAAAGTTGAAATCTTCATTGGTGGAAAAAATATGCCCATCACATCCGACGAAGTAGAAATCCGTGAAGAACAGATCGGCGATATGGCGGTTTCAAGTGAAGACGCCATGCTCGTGGGAATCAGCACTGTGATTACGCCCGAATTGCAGTTAGAGGGAACTGCAAGAGAATTTGTAAACCGCGTTCAAAATTTGCGTAAAGATTCAAATTTAGAAGTTCAGGATCGCATAAAAATTTATTATGATGCACCGCCGCCAATTGATAAAGCTGCCCGTGAAATGGCGGAATATATCAAAAATGAGACTTTGGCGATTGAGCTTCTAAACAAACTTCCGCAAAACTTGTCTGCGAGTGCGGTAACAATTGATTCTCTCCATTTTAACGTTGCGATTGAAAAATTAAAAACACAGGTGGATTGATAAGTATTTGCATAAATATACATAGTTTGTTAATATTATCGAAATTTATATCTGTGACAAAAAATTATTTGCAAGATGCTGATTTGCAATGGTTTTTTTCTTTTAGTATTATATCATTCATGTAAAGCAAGGCAGCGCCTCTCAGAAGACATTCCACGGCTCCGCAAGGGGCAGGCAGAGCGGTCTTTTATAACAAATTAAACGGTTGATTTCTTAAGTTCGAACTGTTTATAAAATTAATTCAGGATAGAGATAATGACCAAACAAACCCCAAATGATAGTCGCACGAAAAGTCAAACAGAAGTCGTAAATCCTGATTATTCAAAAAATACGACATACCTTAGTGATGAAGAATTGCAACACTTTCGGCAACTGATCCTAAAAAAGCGTACGGAAGCATTAGAAGAAATTGAAAAAATGAACAGCCGCCTGCATGATGCACAGGACAATGCCGCCGGCTATACTTTTCACATGGCTGATTCGGGAACAGATGCGATGGAAAGAGAGAAATTATATTTAATGATTTCCCGACAGCAAAAATTTAT
>CAYVDX010000143.1:0-8065 GCA_964450485.1 uncultured Calditrichaceae bacterium | reverse complement strand
TGTACTTTTACCCAAAGCCCCGATGCCTAAGCCCTCAACAATCTCTTTTACAGCTGCTTCCACACCGCGTTTAATTTCCGTTGGATTTGCACCGGCGGTGACATTTTTTAAGCCTTCGTTAAAAATGGCTTGCGCCAAAACCGTCGCAGTGGTGGTACCGTCGCCGGCGTCATCGCTGGTTTTGGAGGCAACTTCCTTGACCATTTGCGCGCCCATGTTTTCAACGGCATCTTCCAGTTCAACTTCCTTGGCGACTGTCACGCCGTCCTTTGTTACGGTGGGCGCGCCAAATTTTTTATCAATGACGACATTACGCCCCTGCGGTCCCAAAGTTACTTTCACTGCCTCGGCAAGCTGGTCCACGCCTCTTTTAAGCTTGGAACGAGCATCAGAGCTATATTCAATTCTTTTTGCCATGCTTTCATTCTCCTAAATTTAATTTTTTTTATTTGATATTTTTTTCAATTACTTTTCAACAACAGCCAAAATGTCGCTTTCACGCATAATCAGGTATTCCTCGCCGTCGATTTTAATATCCGTGCCGGAATATTTTCCATACAGCACCGTGTCTTCAACTTTTACTTCCAACGCAACATGCTTGCCGCTATCATCTGTTTTGCCTTTGCCAACCGCCACAATTCGCCCACGCATGGGCTTCTCTTTTGCGGTATCCGGCAAAATAATACCGCCCGCGGTTTTTTCTTCTTCTTCCAGCGGCTTAATGACTACCCGATCAGCCAACGGTCTGATTTTCATAGAATCCTCCTTTTGTAAATGTTTGTTTATTATTTAATTAAATTAAAATTTTAGCAGTCCTGTATTTAGAGCGCCAATAATATAAATTTTCCCAACCCCAAAATCAAACAAAAATTCAAATTCTTTTTCATTTTTTTTGGGGTATGACGCAAATGATTTGGGTTTATTCTGAAGAATTCAAAAAAACGCCCCGTCAGCCCAGCCAAACACTTGCAGTTGGTTGTTGCACACTTAGCAGATTTTACGTAGATTTGCATGTCGAAATATGAATTGCGAATATCACAATTGATAATTTTTTGCATATTTGCTGTTTTTTAGGAGATTGTTTTTTATGACTTTTACTAATATTATCTACAAAAAGCGCGATCAAATTTCGCAAATCACCATAAATCGTCCTAAAAAACGGAATGCACTAAACCGGGAAACGTTGCAAGAATTACAAAAAGCGGTTGATTTTATCAAAAAAGATGATTCGACGCGGTGCGTTATCATCACGGGTGCAGGAGATAAAGCCTTTGTTGCCGGCGCGGACATTTCCCAATTTGCGAATTTTGACGAGGAAGCGGGGCGTCAATTTTCTCAATTTGGACAACAAGTATTTCGTAAAATTGAACGATTGAATAAACCGGTTATTGCAGCCGTAAATGGATTTGCATTGGGTGGCGGCTGTGAATTGGCAATGTCTTGTCATCTGCGGCTGGCCGCGACAAATGCGAAATTTGGGTTGCCGGAAATCAATTTAGGCATTTTACCCGGGTACGGCGGCACCCAACGCCTGCCGCGGCTGATTGGCTTGAGTAACGCATTGCATATTACCCTGACCGGCGAAATGATCAGCGCGGAAAAAGCCAAACAGTTAGGACTTGTCAGTGAAATTATTGCACCTGAAAACTTGAAGGAGCGAGCCTTTGAATTGGCAAGCTTGTTGACAAAAAAAGCACCCATTGCCGTTGAATATATACTCAGCAGCATATACCAGGGACTTGGCAGGAAAATGGATGCCGGGCTTCAAATCGAAGCCGATTATTTCGGAAAAATTTGTCAAACAGAAGACATGAAAGAAGGCACGACAGCATTTTTAGAAAAGCGGCAGCCGAATTTTAAAGGGAAATAGCAAAACGTGTTAATAAAAAATAAAAATGCAGCCATAATCATCACCCCTTCCAAAGACTTTCTTAAGCTCTATTCGAATATTTTGGAAGCACACAACTTCCGTGCAACCCACGTGAAAAAACTCAATGATCTCAAAAAAAAGCAGGTCGAGGCGATCGATATTTGTGTGGTTGATAATACGACCAACAGCTTTCCTTACAATGATCTGTTTGAATATATTAACCAGCACTGCCCGCAAACGGTGGTTATTGATGTCAGTTCCCATCCCCCCAAACAGCCGACCGGTAACAATTATCTGTATCATTGTCGCGAAAACCATATTGATTTGAACTCATTTTTTTTCAATCTCGCTGAGTTTATACGACGTGCAAAGTCGCGCACGGAACTCGCCGCCATGCTTATTCATGATATACGTTCTCCGCTTCACAGCATGTTGGCTTACATCGAGTTACTTTTAAACCAAACCTTCGGTTCATTAAATGACGGGCAAAAAAATTTCCTGGAAAAAGCAATGATTTTGGGCGACCAAACGTTGGATATGGTCGAGGATATCAACGAAATTTATAAAAGCGAACAATACATCTTTTCCCTCGAAAAAGCGCCATTTGATATCTCTCAAACAATCGAACAGGCAATGCTGAATTTGTGGATTCAGGCCGATCAAAAAAACATTCAAATCCGTAAAGAAATCGCGTCAAACCTTCCCAACGTTTTTGGCGACTTATTTCAGATTCAACGCGTATTTGTTAACTTAATTAGCAACTCGATCAAATATTGCCCGGAATATTCCGAGATTATTATCCACGTCGCCCAAGTTTCGCAAAGAAAACTTGAGATTTCTATTATTGATAATGGCGGGGGAATACCCGAGAAGGATTTAAAACAAATTTTTCGGAAAATGTTTCGCGGAAAGGATCATGCGAAAAGTCAAAAAGGATATGGACTGGGGCTTTATATCTGCAAAATCATTATCAAAGCGCATAGCGGCACGATTCATGCAGTAAATAACGACAGAGGGGGCGTTACGTTTAAATTTACTTTACCAACTGCTAAAAAGGATTAACGGAGGGAACTTTCATTGTCCACGCCATCTATCATTTTTCGTATCGATGACCGACTTATCCACGGTCAGGTTTTAGTCGGTTGGGCTTCTTATTATCCGGTCAAACATATTGTTGTTGGGAATAATGAAATTTCTCAGAATGAATGGGAAAAGGATTTATTGATGATGATGGGCTCTCCCGGCATCGACATCAAAGTGTTATCCCTTGAAGAAACAACGGACTATATAAACACTCATTTTGAAGACAACGAAATGAGTATGGTTTTAATCAGCGCCTTGGAAGATGTTGAAAAGATGACGGTGCATGGATTAAAACTGAAGGAAATTAACGTTGGCGGAATTCATTACAGCGAAGGGCGAAAAGAATATTTACCCTATTTATTTCTGAGTGACCAGGAAGTTGTTACTATTAAGTCTTTGCTTGGCAAAGGCTTTCGATTTCACTGTCTGGATATTCCGACTTCAAAGCGCTATGACCTTGCGGCAATCCTGGAGAAGCGCTGATGATTGACATTGAGACAAAATCATTATCACTTAACACAAACGGTTTTACGGATATAATCGATATTACCCCCGAACTACAAAACCTTCTTAACCAAAGCGGCTTTTTGGAAGGCAGCATGCTCGTTTTCGCGCCCGGCTCTACCGCAGGCCTGACAACGATTGAGTATGAAAACGGATTGATTGAAGACCTTGAGGCATTCTTTGAAAAATATATACCGAGGAACGCAAAATATGCCCATAACGAACGATGGCATGACGGGAATGGCTACGCACACGTTAGGGCGGCGCTTTTAAAACCAACCTTGATCGTTCCGTTTACAAATAACCATCTGGCCCTGGGAACCTGGCAGCAGGTAACATTTATCGACTTTGACAATCGTCCTCGCAAAAGAGAGCTGATTGTGCAAATAACTGGAAAAAAATGATTTAAGTATTGTTCGTTTATGTTTAAACCGCTTTGGGTAGCTAAAAATACAAATCGTTTTATCGTTTAATTTTGAGTAAAAGCGGTCTCATCACTTAGGTAATCCTCGCGAAATTTTTCAGCATGTCCCGCCGTGAACCAGGTAATGATTGCATCTGTTATGGTAACATCAGATGGCTCGGCGTCTTGAAGTGTGGAATAAAAATTTTCAATCGCTTGAAGCTGAGAGTTGTAAAATTTTTCACTGGTTTGCATTTGTTTCTCCCTAAAATAGAATCGTTAATGAGTCAGCGTATTCTCGGGGTCAGTTGTCGGTTTCAACAGAAAGCTTTCTGAAATCCAAAGTGCAACCGCTTCTGAAAAAGAAATCAATCGCTTTAATTCCCTGGATTTTTTTTCGCGAAATTCTAAAATCCGTTTTGATTGCTCCGTTGAATACACCATGATTAAACCTCCATATTTTCAAGGAAAATCAAATACAACAATGATGCCAATCATTCTAAACATCTATGTTTTTTCACAAACCCCTTCAATTTTTATATTTATTATACGCTTTTATCCTGAAAGGATACTCAAAATGATCAACACATGTCGAAATTTACGTCGCTTTTCATCGCCGAAAGTGTAGCGAAATACAACATCTGACGGCGCACAACATCCATCAGGATACAGCCAACGCCGCTTTATTCCCAACATTCTTAAACAGTAAACCCGGCTTATCAACTTTCGGATAGCATGACAGATATTTGAACACTACTGTATCAACTTATCCATTAATAATTAAACAAACGTTGATATTGAGCAATTTTATAAGATTTTAAAGTAAATTTTTCGGGTGGAAGTATTCGAGAAACAATCGGGATAAGCCTGCACGCCCAAAATACAAATGCGATGATTCATTGCGTTTACTTTACGCGCTTATGAAAATTCATCACGCTGAATGTAAAAATTCCCAAACCAAAGAGCGCCAACGGCACGATGTCTTTGATGAGATGGGAAAACAGCGCGCCTTTTTGAAAAATTTCCCGGACAAGCGACATAAAATATCGCATCGGGTTTAAATAGGTAAGCTTTTGCAAAATATCGGGCATGTTTTCAATCGGAATAAATAACCCGCCCATCATAATCATAAAAACCATAAAAAACCACGACACAAAGAAAGCCTGTTGCTGTGAATCCGTGATCGTGGAGACGAAAGTACCCAGCCCAAGCGTGGTAAAAAGGTAAAGCGTTGCCAGCGCATAAAGCAGCAAATAGCTCCCCTGCATGTGAATCGAAAAAATGAATTGCGCCGCCCGCAGCACAATTGCTAATTCGACAAAGGACAGAATTAAAAAGGGGATCAATTTACCGAGAAGTAATTGGATTTTTGTTAACGGCGTTACCATAAGCTGCTCCAGTGTGCCGATCTCGCCTTCACGCACCAAATTTACGGATGAGAGCATCATGGAAATGATGGTCAGCAACACGACGACAATGCCGGGAACCATGTACTGCGCGCTATTGAGATTTAGATTATACCACATGCGATCCCGCATATTCACGAAATGAGGGGTAAAGCGCGAAAAACCGGCTGTTTGTAAATCGTTTGCGTTTTTTGATGAGATTTTATTGCCATCGACTGTTCCCGGCAGCGAAATTTCGGGTTGGCTGTTCGCGCCCGCGGAAAGCAAATTGCCGGCAATGAGCTTTTGCATTTGGCGCGGCGTGGTCAGGTAGGCGATGGCGTATTCGCGCAAAATTCCCTGCGTGTAAGATAGGGCGACGCCGGCGGTGTTGCCGTCCAATCCATCCACGATGACCTGCAAATTCGGCTGCAAATTGCGCTGTAAATCCCGCTGAAAACCCGGCGGAATCAACAAAGCGATTTGCGCATGCCAGCCGTGGATCGTCGATTCGATACGCCGGATGTTCGTTTCGCGGGCAACGATGTCAAAGCGATCGGTGTTGCTGAACGCGTCTGAAACCTCGCGGCTGATCCGGCTGTTATCCTGATCCGCGATGATCATTTTGATGTGTTTTACTTCATTCGTGATCGCAAATCCCAGGATCAACATTTGTATTACCGGAACCACAAAAATAACCGCGATCATTTCCCGGGTGCGGAAAATTTGCTTGAATTCTTTTCTCAACATGAATAAAATGGGGCGCATGGTTATTTCTCGTTTTTTTTTATTTTTGGACGAACGGGCAACACACCGGCGAACATTTTAGTTCGCCCCTACGGGTTATTTTTCTACGGGTTATTTTTCCAGATTTCCGCTGAACCGTTTCCAGGCGATGGTCAATAAAATCAATGACATGGCGCTTAAAAACCCGGTTTGTGTTAACAATTGCCAAAAATTATTTCCCTTCAACATAATGCCGCGAACGATGACCAGGTAATATTTTGCCGGGACGACGTAGCTGATAATTTGCAACGGTTTTGGCATCGATGAGATCGGGAAAATGAAGCCGGACAGGATCAGCGTGGGCAGCAGCGTTGCCAACAGCGCGCCCATCATCGCGACCTGCTGGGTTTTGGTGATGGTGGAAATCATCAGCCCCAGGCTGAGCGCGGCAATAATGAACAGGGTTGTCAGCAGCGCCAGCAGCAAAATACTGCCGATGAATGGCACGTCGAATAAAAACACGTCGATCAAAAGAATCAAAACGGCGTCCAAAAACGCTAAAAAAATATAGGGCAACACTTTCCCAATGATGATTTCGTACGGACGCACCGGCGATACCAAAATTTGCTCCATGGTGCCGGTTTCTTTCTCCCGGGTGATGGCAATGCTGGTCAACAGCGCGGAAATCATTACCAGCAGCAGCGCCAGAATTCCCGGCACAAAAAAATAGGAACTTTTCATATCCGGGTTAAACCAAATTGCCGGGCGAATATCGAATGGCAGGGGCAGGGTGGTTCCGTATTGCTCGTTAAACAAACGAATGACCTGGCTGCAATAATTTTGGATGCTGACGGCGGCATTGGGATCCGCGGCGTCGATCAGAATTTGAATATCCGTCTGCGTTTCCCGGTGCAGCATTTTCCCAAAGTCCGGCGGAATAATGAGCGCAACACGCGCTTTTCCGCGCAAAAAAAGGTCTTCCACCGCGTCCGGGTGTCCGTCAAAATAAAAGGGATGGAAAAATTTGCTGCCGTTAAACTGCTCCACCAAATGTTGCGATGAGGGACTTTTGTCAAAATCAATCACCGCCAAATCGATCCGCTGGATTTCCAGGTTTAGCGCGTAGCCAAAAATAATCAGCATCAGCACCGGCATCAGAAAAATGATGAGCAGCGTGCGTGAATCCCGGAGAATATGGCTGAATTCTTTGCGGGATATGGATGGAATGCGGGAACTGTGCGTAAACATTGTTTTCCTTTTTTAGCTTTCAGCGGTCAGCGGTCAGCTTTCAGCGGTCAGCGGTCAGCTTTCAGCGGTCAGCGGTCAGCGGTCAGCTTTCAGCGGTCAGCGGTCAGCTTTCAGCGGTCAGCGGTCAGCAGTCAGCGGTCAGCGGTCAGCGGTCAGCTTTCAGCCGTCAGCGGGCAGCTTTTAGCTTTCAGCGATCCGTTTTTTGTGACGTACTGTTTGCTTTCCACGGTTGATTCTCACCGGTCAGTTTTTGAATGAATCCGGTCAGCATTTTTTTTATTTCTTCGATGTCATTCGTGAGTTGACAAAACCTGTTGTTGGATACATAGCCGAGGTCTTTTGCAAGCAGTATATGATATTCAACTTCACTGGCAGACCCCATGGAAATATATAAAAAGCGCGCAAAATCCGCATCCGTTTTCTTACCTGCTCCTTCGGCAATATTCGCGGCAATGGAAATGGTTGCCCGTCTGATTTGGCTCGTTAATCCGTACAGTTCTTCTTGGGGAAAACCGCGCGTATCGCGATAAATGCTCAACACCATTGCATGTGATTTCTTCCAAACCTGGTATTTTTTAAAATTTCTCATACAGAACCCTCTGCTTTAATAATTAAAATTCATTATGTATTCAAACGATTGTTTCCCAAGGGATTAACATCCTGCATGCTCCTCTAATATTTACCGCAAATCCAATTGTAAAGCTGCAAGCCGAAAGCCGAAAGCTGACCGCTGAAAGCCGAAAGCTGAAAGCTGAAAGCTGAAAGCTGATAGCTGATAGCTGACCGCTGAAAGCTGATAGCTGACCGCTGAAAGCTGATAGCTGACCGCTGAAAGCTGATAGCTGA
>CAYVDX010000142.1:1894-8092 GCA_964450485.1 uncultured Calditrichaceae bacterium | reverse complement strand
ATCATCATTACATGCTTTTGTTAAAATTTATAATACATTTATCTTGGTGTTAATTAGGCGAGTTTCCTTTTTCGTGTACACTAAGCTAAAACACTTCGATATAAAAACCTGACATTTTGTTAAGATATTGAGACACCGGGCAAGGAGATAAATTTTTGTAGTCATCTACTTTGCGTAATATTTGTTTCTTTCAATGTTGTAAGCCTTACCATTCTGTTACTAATGCGAGTAATGGTATCGTACTTGTCGTTTGATTCGGATATAATTTCTGTTGAAAAACCAAACTTATACTGTGAACGGGTAAAAACTTTACTTTTGCAAATATGTTTTCGGAGATTCCTGCATACGCAAGAATGACAATAAAAACAATATATTAGCTGTCACTCCTGCGAATGCAGGAGTCCCCTTAAAAAGTTTAAATTTCAACCGTTAACAGTATATGTAAAAAATAGAACTCGCTATTAAAAATGAGTCGTAACCATACATTGGTGAATTTCAACATGACTGAATTCATAAAAGCTATCGTTATGATAATGATGTGCATGGCAATGGCGATTGCCCAAGTAACTTTTACAGATGTAACACAAGAAACGTTCGGGGATACAACAATCCAGGGTAGCGGTATTGCGTGGGGCGATTACAACAATGACGGATTCGAAGATGTTTTTTTGACCGGAAGAGGTCTTTTTCGAAATAATGGCGACGCTACCTTTACCGATGTTTCCGAAGATGTGGGGATCGAAATCGATGATCACAGTAGATTTTCAGTCACCGGCGTTGCTTGGGCAGATATTGACAATGACGGCTACCTGGATGTATGCCGTGTAGGAGATGTTGGTTACGACAATCGACTTTGGCGCAATAACGGCGACACCCCAGGCGCAAGCGGAACTTTCACGGACATCTCCGCTTCTGCCGGTATCATAACCGTGCCAACAATTGGCATCAAACCCATTTGGGGAGACTATGACAATGATGGCTTTGTTGATCTCTTCTTCTCCAATGGAGCGCCGTTGGTGTTTTTGTTCCGCAATAATGGCAATCGAACTTTCAGCGACGTTACCGTGGCAGCAGGCTTGTATGGGCCTTATGGTGGCGGAGCTGAATGGGCGGATTACGACAACGATGGGGATTTGGATCTATTTATTGCGCCTGACGGCGATAAGAATTATTTTTTTGAGAACCGGGGCGATGGCACGTTCATGGAAGTCACTGAGGTATCGGGTCTTAACCGCGTGGTAGATAATACCGGCAGCAGAGGCAGCGTTGTGTGGGGAGACTATGATAATGATGGGTATTTAGACTTGTATGAAGCCATAGTTCGTCAGAGCAATTATCTCTATAAAAATAAGGGAGACGGTACGTTTATGAACGTTACTGCGGAGGCTGGGAGTGAAACATTGGAAGATAGCCTTGGAGATGGACTTGCTGTGGCATGGGGGGATTACGACAACGATGGCTATCTCGACCTCTATTTGGTGGGCATGAGTGACATTGATAATTTACCAGATCATCTCTTCAGGAACAATGGGGATGGGACTTTCACTGACGCAGCTACTGAAGCTGAGGTTGGCGCAGAAGGTAATTGGGGTATCGCCTGGTGTGATTATGACAACGACGGCGATATCGATCTGATACTTTCCACTTTTAATGGGTCTATACGTTTGTTGAAAAATAACGGGAATCTAAACAATTGGCTTCAGATTCGACTAAGCGGAACGTTAAGTAACAGAGCAGGTATTGGCGCAAAGGTGATCATGGTTTCGGAGAATTTATCCCAAATGCGGGAAGTCAGTGGCGGAAGTGGTCTTTTTGATCAGAGCAGTTTGCCTGTAGAGTTTGGTTTAGGTCTAGACGCCATCGTGGACAGCTTAATCATCCGTTGGCCAAGTGGCATCGTCGATACCTATACAAATATTGACGTCAATCAGTTTTTCACAGCCATCGAAGGAGATACCATTATAACGGCAATCGATGATATTCCGTTAGACCGTCATTCAGTTCCCGTTAATTTTCAACTCTTTCAAAATTACCCCAATCCCTTTAATTCAACTACCAAAATAAGATATGACCTTGCCAGCAACGGCAAAGTCAAAATCAAAATTTACAACTTATTGGGAGAGGAGGTGATGACCTTAGTCGATGCCACCCAAGTGGCAGGAACATACGAAGTTCTCTGGAACGGAAAAAACGACAAAGGAAGTGATGTGGCAAGCGGTCTTTATTTGTACCGGATTCAAGCCGGTAATTTTGTGCAATCAAAGAAATTGGTGTTTCTTCGATAATGACTTAACAAGTTAATTTTTAAGGAGGAAACACAAAATGAAAAGTAGAACCCTTATTTTCGCCATGATGATCGGTATGATGATTTTCTTTTCGAACAGCAATATGTCAGCCCAAACCTGGTTCGAATACCAGGGTTATCTAACTCCTACCGGTCAGCCTGCTGAAGCCTATTTTAAAGATGTTGTCCTTGGAGATGTGGATAATGATGGCGACCTCGATATTCTAGCGCCTCAGAAACAACAAGTTGCTAATGTGTTCAAATCAAATATAGACCATCTTTACATCAATAACGGTAATTTGTCTTTTACTCTAAAACCCATCAATGAAGCCTTCCCTACCCCGTTTGATACCCGACAATGTTACGACGCCGAATTTGTGGATTTGGACAATGATGGCAACTTAGACATTGTGCGGCCGGATAGAGAAAGAATCTACATCCTGTATGGAAATGGCGCCGGCGTCTTTGCTGATGTATTTCAAATTGAACCGTTCAGCGGGAATTACGATGATGCGACGGTGGCTGATATTGACGGAGATGGCGACATGGATTTTATCATTGCAAATTACAGCGGAGGTGCAAGCTTAATCTATCTTAACAAGTACACTCAATCAAACGTACGCAATGATTTTACCATTGATCAAACGACCCTCATCAACAGCGGTACTACTCACAGTGTCAGTCTTGGAGACTATGATAACAACGGTAAATTAGATCTAACGCTTGCCAATCATAACACCAGTAAAATATATACCGGTAATGGCACCGGTGGATTCACTTTTTTTAAGAACCTTTCCGCAGTTCCAAGTATTGGAGTGACTCCAGTTGGGGATTTCATCGATTTAGATCAAAACGGATTACTTGATTTGTTTATGGGTAGAGATAATGGAACAGCTGGCATTCTATTTCATTCAGGTAACAATTCAGATCCTTATTCTAATTTTACTCAACTGGCAACAACACCTGGACCGAGGGTTTATGATGCTCGTTACGATGATGTTGACGGCGATGGTGATATTGAAATCATTACCGTTAATTGCTGTGGTAGTTCAGTTGTGACCGTTTACGCCAGAAATACCGCCGGGAATTTTGTCAATGTCACCAACAGTTTTGTAGCAGAAAGCCATGGCGGCTTTGGGATTGCAGTTGGTGATTTGGACGGAGACCTGGATTTGGATTTAATTACCGGTGGAACTACCGGTCCCGCTGACCCGGCAGATCCTTCTGCTGTTCATATTTATAAAAACATATTGAGTGATCCACCTTCCGCACCTCAAAATCTCACGCCGACTATTGTAAACTCTGCCAAAAATCCTCGGTTAGACTGGAATGCCAGTGTTGAGCCAGATTTAAAAGAATACGAAGTCTGGAAAAACAAGGATAACGGAGGATGGAATCTGCTAGCAACAACGACAAACGCTTATTATATCGATTATTCGGAAACAGGAGTCGATTTTGCGCAATTTAGTAATAATATTGAAATTAAGTATAAACTCAAGGCTGTGGACATGTTAAACAACAAATCAAATTTTTCCAGCACGGTAACTTTTAATCAAAAAGGCGGGGCTTGAGCAAAAGCGGAAATGAACACACATCCCAAACACCTACAGCCTTTTCCCTGGCGCAAAACTACCCCAATCCCTTTAACCCTTCTACAACTATTGTCTTTGAATTGCCGGAAGCCGTGTCGATACGATTGATGGTATTTGATCTACACGGCAAATTAGTAAAAGAACTGGTAAGCCAGGATCTGCCCGCCGGGCGTTATGAAACCTCTTTTGATGCATCTCAATTGGGAAGCGGAATCTATGTGTATCGCTTGAAAGCCGGGCAATTCACTCAAACACGCAAAATGATGCTGATAAAATGAAATCTTGGATGATTTCATCCCGATATTTCCGGGGATCCGGAATGTTTAAATCGGGATGAAAAGCAGGTACATGCCTGAAAATATCCTTCGTTAAAAGAGACCCCGGCTAGCCGGGGTTTTTTATTTCGAGGTTACCTGCTTTTCAAATGTATATACAAACAAAAAACATCAAAAAAATACGTTGGAATAAAATCAACAGACTGATAACTTTGTTTAGTTGTGAATTAGAAAAAAAACCGGGGTTTTACTATGCAAACCACAGAAATAGCTGCAAAAATCAAAAAATTACCAGGCCACTTGATACCGGAAGTCATTGATTACATCGACTTTTTGTTAAATAAATACGAGGGCAATGATTTAAAAAACAATGACAAAAAAGACGGGTTTAAATTTGACTGGGAAGGTGATTTATCCGAATTGAAAGACCAATATAGCGCTGTGGAAATACAACACAATGCATTGGATTGGCGTTTTTAATGACGCCTACCTCTGTAAAGTTTCTGTAAACATCGCGGTTGCAAGTTAGCAACGATGGATCGCGATTTTAAAAAGATCAATGATATTGTCATACATTTTCTCTAATCCCCCCTGAAGTCGATCTGAAGCGGTATTTAGCGTCACTCGTTGCTTCTCCTCGTGGCAAAGCTCCCGCTTTGCCACGCATGCCCCGAAGCTCCGGCTTCAGGTAAAAGAAATACGGGAATGATATGAGTCGAACACAATATCACATCCTCGAAAAAACCGGCATCCATTTTCTCACATGCGCTGTGGTGAGATGGCTGCCCGCGCTTGCGCCGCTTGCGCCAAAGGAAATCATTCTTGATTCGCTTCATTTTCTCCAAAAAAATGCTCGGCTGGACGTTTACGCTTATGTCATCATGGAAACACATCTCCACTTAATTGTATCATCCAATGATCTCCCGGCTGAATTGAAGAATTTCAAATCGTTTACCGCGCGGAAAATATTGGATCATTTTCGGGAACAGGGTAATATCCATTTTTTAAACCAAATGGCATTTATGAAGCCGAAACATAAACACGGAAAATATCAATTTTGGCAAGAGGGTTCGCTGCCAAAGTTGATTCGGCACCGGGAAATGATGCAGCAAAAAATCGAATACATTCATAATAATCCAATTAAGCGGGGGTATGTGGACAAACCCGAGCATTGGCGATACTCAAGCGCGCGGAATTATTTGGAAATGCCGGGCTTGTTGCCAGTTTGCACGGATTGGTGACAGCCTTACCTGAAGCAGGAGCTTCGGGGCGAACGTTCCCAAGCCGGAGCTTGGGAACGAGGAACTCATGACAGCATCTAAAGGAGGAGAATCTTGAACACGGGAACCCTCTACCTCGTCAGCACGCCGATCGGCAATTTGGAAGACATTACCCTGCGGGCCTTGCGCATTTTGCGGGAAGTGGATTTCATTTTCGCGGAAGATACCCGCACAACCGGGCGTTTGCTGGCGCATTACGACATCAAAAACCGCATGATAAGCTATCACGCCCACAATGAAGCCGGGCGAATTCCGCAAATCATCGGTTATTTGCAAGAGGGCCGGCAAGTTGCCTTGGTGACGGACGCGGGCACACCGGGCATTTCCGATCCGGGGCACAAGCTCGTCAAAGCGGCCATTCGGGCGCAGCTTCCGATTGTGCCGGCGCCGGGCGCAAGCGCTGCAATCACCGCGCTTGTGGCTTCCGGACTGCCGACGAATCGCTTTGTTTTTGAAGGGTTTCTGCCGCGTAAAAAAGGCCGGCAAACCAAATTCCGCCAATTAGCCGAAGAACCGGGAACCATCATTTTGTACGAATCAACCCATCGCATCCAAAAAACTATAGAAGATATTGTAAAGCATTTGGGAAATCGTTATATTGTTATTTCGCGTGAATTGACCAAGAAATTTGAGGAGTTTATTCGGGGTCATGCGCAGGATGTACTCGGTATCATCGACAAACGAACGCTGAAGGGAGAAATCGTTTTGCTGATTGCCGGCAGCGATTTTAAACCGATTGATGAGTGAAAGAAGTCTTGAATGGCTAA
>CAYVDX010000142.1:0-1884 GCA_964450485.1 uncultured Calditrichaceae bacterium | reverse complement strand
TTTCGACTGATCACACCGTTGGTCAAGGAAATATTTGTGAAATCAATCGAAAAACCGGTTGATTTTTTTATTCGACTAAAGGTTAACCCTAATTTTTTTACGATTTTAGGCCTCATCCTGTCGGGAATTGGGGCATTTTTTTATGGATTTGGCATGTTGCGATTGGGCGGCGTGGCCATCTTATTAGGCGGCGTCAGCGACACCTTTGACGGAAAGATTGCCCGAAGCCGCGGCATCGCCACAAAATTTGGGGCGGTGCTGGATTCCAGCCTGGATCGCTTTGCCGAATTTTTCATGTTCTTTGGCATCATGGCATACCTGAATAAATTTCAATCACCGCTATTTCAATTGACCGTCGTCGCGGCATTTTTAGCGCTGATGGGTTCCGTTCTGGTCAGTTATGTGCGCGCGCGCGCGGAAGGCCTGGGACTGACTGGAAACGTTGGCATGATGCAGCGCGCGGAACGAATTGTGTTGATCGGCATCGCCTCGTTGATTCACGAATACGCCCTCATCGCCGTGATGTGGATGGTCGCCTTTTTTGCGAATGTGACGGCTATCCAACGCATTCATCACGTTTGGAAAACCGAAAAAATCGAAAAAGCCGAACGCTAAATCCGGCAGGCAAAACAAATAGAAGACAATCATAAATTCAGATGTACTACAAAACAAACAAAATACATGCTTTTAGGGAAAAGGATTAAGGAGCAGGAACAATGAGTGATACACCCAAAGTTACGATTAAACCGGCCGAAGGACAGCTGGGAATTTTGACGCCCGGAATGGGGGCGGTGTCAACCACATTCATGGCCGGCGTCATGGCCGTCCGAAAAGGGTTGGGCAAACCGATTGGCTCTCTCACACAAATGGGAACCATTCGCCTGGGAAAACGCACCGAAAAACGCGTTCCCATGATCAAGGATTTTGTGCCGTTGGCGGATTTAAACGACGTCTGTTTCGGCGGCTGGGATATTTTTGACGAAGACGCCTATCAATCAGCGCTGAACGCCGGCGTTTTGGAAAGAGATTTGCTCGACAAAATTCGCCCGGAACTGGAAACTGTCAAACCCATGAAAGGCGTTTTCAACCGGGATTATGTGAAAAAGCTGGACGGTAATTTTGTAAAAACCGGCGGCAGCAAGTGGGATTACGCCCAAATGCTGATGGAAGACATCCAAAAATTCAAAGAAAACAACAAACTCGATCGCGTTGTGATGGTCTGGTGCGGCAGCACTGAAATTTTTCTGGAGCCGCACGCGGTTCACAAAACCGTCGAATCATTTGAGAAAGCCATGAAGGAAAACCATCCGGCAATTGCGCCAAGCATGATTTATGCGTATGCCGCCGTCAAAATGGGGATTCCCTACGCCAATGGCGCTCCCAACCTTTCCTGCGATATTCCCGCCTTTTACGAATTAGCCAGGGAAACCCGCACCCCGATGTGCGGAAAAGATTTCAAAACCGGTCAAACGCTGATGAAAACCATCCTTGCCCCGGGTTTCAAAACCCGTTTGTTGGGATTGAACGGCTGGTTTTCGACAAACATTTTGGGCAATCGCGACGGCGAAGTGTTGGACGACCCGGAATCGTTCAAAACAAAAGAAGAGAGCAAGCTTTCGGTGCTGGAACAAATTCTGCAGCCGGATGTTTACCCGGATCTTTACAAAGATTTTTACCACAAAGTGCGTATCAATTACTACCCGCCCCGCGGCGACAACAAAGAAGGTTGGGATAACATCGACATCTTCGGCTGGCTGAATTATCCCATGCAGATCAAAATCGACTTCCTGTGCCGCGATAGCATCCTTGCCGCGCCCATCGTGCTGGATTTGGCTTTGTTCATGGATTTGGGCAAACGCGCCGGTTTCCAGGGCATTCAGGAAT
>CAYVDX010000141.1:0-8097 GCA_964450485.1 uncultured Calditrichaceae bacterium | reverse complement strand
CCGTTGAATAAACGCTTTGCTGCCCGCGACAATCGAGCCGACCGGCGCGCCTAACCCTTTGGAAAAACAGAGGGATACGGAATCAACATATCGGCAATATTCCCGGATGGAAATCCCGGTTGCCACGGACGCATTCCACAGCCGCGCGCCATCTAAATGCAGCGGCAGTTTTTTTTCCCGCGCAAGTTGGGAAATGCGTTTGATTTCCGGCAGGGGAAAAATGATACCGCCGGCCCGGTTGTGGGTATTTTCGATACAAATCAGGCCGGTTTGGGGATAGTGATCATCCGCCGGTCGCAACGCTGCTTCAATTTGCGCCGCGGTAATCACGCCGTTTTTACCGTCCAAACCATTCAACTGCACGCCGGCCAGCATGCCGGCCGCACCGGATTCATAATTGAAAATATGGCAATTTTTATCGCAAATCACCTCTTGTCCGGGACGGGTGTGGGCATTCACACTCACCTGGTTGCCTTGCGTGCCGCTGGTGACAAACAGCGCGGCTTCCTTGCCGGTCATTTCCACAATTTTGTCCTGCAGGCGATTCATCGTCGGATCTTCGCCAAACACATCATCGCCGACGGCGGCCTGCATCATCGCATCGCGCATTGCGAGGGTTGGGCGGGTCAGGGTATCGCTGCGTAAATCGACCGTTCGCATTTTTTTTCCTTTCGCTTAATCTATCGCCGGGATCACATTTGACAGTAAATTTGTTCATATTTTATTTCAATTGTCAACACCGGGTTTTTGGCGAGGGAAATTATCATACCTTTGCTGATAAAGCAAGGGTTTGCTGTTATTCCCGTGGAGGGCTTTTTCGATTTTGCGCTCAATTAAATTAATCATTTGTCGATTTGTGAATTGAATCTGCTTTTTTATTCATTTTTTAGGCTAAATTTTCAAATTATCTGATAAACTTTCAGCATTATTGACGAAATAGTGTAAAAGGAATAGCCATGAGTCTTACGATGTTCTTTGCTTCGCCAATCTTGAAACCCATTTCCCAAAGCGTCATTGCCGCCCTTTTGTTTGATATTGCCAACACAAATTCGTTGGAAATCGACGTTGCCGCGATTGAAACGCTTGCCCAAAATGCGATTAGCGAAAGCGTCGTCGGGATAATCCGCAGCGAGCTGACAAAGAAAAAATTGCTGCAATCGTTGCAGCGCGGCAACCTGCGCAAATCCATTCAACAATTTCGCGAAAAAGGCGTGCCGGTCGCAGGGAATTATTTTGAAACGCGTTTTTCAAAAGTGATCAGCAAGCGGAATGCCGCAAAAATCGCCCCTGAATTTTTGAAAATTTTCCAAAAACAACTTACCGATGACGCCGAATTAACCCGGCGGGTTATCGCCGTGTACCTGAATGGCGAAAAAAATACCGAGTGGAAACTCAACAGGGATATTTCGGACGAAATTCGGACTGTTTTGGATCAAAAACCCTCGCAAAAAGCCGTGGAACCCGCCACGGTGAACGGAACACAAGCGAAGCCGGCCGCTGGTCAGCGTATGGATGTGGACACCGAAAAAGCCGCCGGCGAAGCGCTGGAATCACACGCGCAAGACGACAGTTTGTTTGACGGAAGCATTCGCAAAAACCAGCTTTCCGGGCAGATGATTTATTGGGAGCAACATCGCCACGCCTTGCCGATTCGCGGCTTGCGAACCCTCGAACGGTTGCTGCCGGAGAAGAAAAAATTGTGCATCACCGGTTTTGCCGGTTGCGGAAAGTCCATGCTAATTTCCGCATTTATTTATCAACAGGTGCTCAATCATCATCTGCGGATGAAAGATGTTTTTTATTATCGCTTTGTTGAAGGCATTTCGGATTATGAATCACTGCTGAACAATTTGTGGGAATTTTTCCAAAAAGAAGGCGCCCCGAAAATCGATCAAGATTTAGAGAATACCCTCAAAACCCTGATTGTGCAATCAAAATGCGTTTTTGTCTTTGATGATTTGCAGGCCGTGCAGGACGTCCGCTCAAATGAGTTTATCGAACACATCTGGCGGGATGCGGGTAATTCTGATGACTTTTTCGGAAAACTAATCGTCATGCAGCGGGAAAAACCGGAATTTAGCGCCCTCGATACAGCGGATATTTTTCATTACGACGGTTTGGCGGTTTCCGAAAGCAGCGCCTTGATTCGCGATGTGTGGAAGCTGGACATGCCGCGTTTAATCGCCCGGGAAATCGCCCGCAAATTGAATGGGAATCCCGAACGGATGCAGCTTTTCCGGAACTGGTTTATTCTGGAACGCCATACAGATACGGAGCTTCAACGCTATGCGGCGCAAATGCCGGCGTCGGATGGGTCCGCGGAAGAAGAAAAAATACTGAGCGATTACGTTGCCGGGCATTTGCACGAGGCGTTTGAACGGGTTGACAGCCGGTTCAACAGCTTTATGAAAGCAGCCAGCATTTTCAACATCGTCGAAGAAGAGGAGTCCTTTCAGCAAATTTATGATAAAATCGGCGGCGGTGATTTCCAAAATAAATTAGAGGATCTGGTCGAAAAATTTGATATGCTGCGTTATGATGACATGACCATGCGCTTCAAAGTGCCGGACATGTTGCGTGAATTTTACGATGCAAAACTATCCGGCAGCCATGACCGGCGAACATTGTGCAGGGCCGCGGGGCAAATTTATTTACAACGCTATAATGACCGGCGCTCGATGGAAGATGCGGTTTTGGGCGCTGAATATTTTATGTCGGCGGAACAAGAAGAGAAGGCGCTGGAGCTGATCGAACGCATTAATCAATCCGGGGAGATTTTTGGCGCGTATCCCGGTCGGGTTTTGAAACTATTGAAAAATATTGACTTAAAACAAGTTAGTGACCCGCAGGTATTGATGAACCTTCAGTTCAATCGCGCGCGGCTGTATTTCCGGTTCAATCAAATTCGCCAGGCGGAAAAAGACTTCGCCGCTGTGCAAAATATGCAGCCGTCAAATGAAATCCGGGCGGAAATTTTTTATCATCAAGCCTTGATCACTTTGGCTAAAGGGCAACCGGATAACGCAACCCACTTACTTCAGGCAACGATTGAGATTTACTCAGAGCTTGAGGATGAAACAGGCATCGCCAGAACTTTTAGCCGGTTAGGCGACATTTTTTTAGTTCAGGAAAAACTGAGACCCGCGGAAGGCGCCTTTCGCAAAGCATTCGCATTGTTTGAGCAAAAGGGAGATCTTACCGGAGAATTTTATGTGATCAACCAGTTGGCCGCCATTTTTAAGGCGCAGAACAAATGGGATCAGGCGTTTGAGTTTTATCAAAAATCGCTCAAACTATGTGAATATTTGCAAGACCACGGCGGCATGGTGCAGGCCCTGAATAACATCGGGCAGGTTTATGAGTTATGGGAACAGTAAGAAAAAGCGCGACCCTTTACAAGCAGGCATGCGCGGTTAATGAGCAGATTTTCAACACCCTGGGCGTTGCCCGGGCCAAAGAAAAAATGGGGATGATTTATTACCGACAAAAACACAATGATTTGGCAATGCCGCTTTTTGAAGCGGTGAAGGGCATTTACGAACAATGCCATGATTTGTCCGGGATGGCGTCGGTTTATAAAAACATCGGATTAATCCATTGTGAACGCGGCGAATGGGAAATGGCCATGGAATTTTACCGGCAATCCCAGGATATTTATGAGCAGTTAAATGATGCCGGAAATTATGGGCAGCTTTTTGCGCATGTCGCCGCGGTTTACCGGGAAATGGGTGAATACGACCGGGCGTTGGACATGTACGACAAAGCCATTGAGGCAAAAGAAAAGCAAGGGGATTCATCGAGTATTGCCGAAATTTATGAAGAAATCGGCGACATTTACGAGCGGCAAGGGCAGCGGAGCCATGCGGTCGAGGTTTACGAACGTTCGCTCAAGATGCGGCGGGAACTCAACAATTTGCTCGGCGCGGCTAAAATTTATCACAAAATGGGAAATATCTATCAAACGGATCAGGATTGGGAAACGGCCGAAAAATATCACCAACAGGCGCTGGAATCATTCTCCCAATTGAATCATAAATGGGGCATTGCAAAATCATATTTGGCGTTGGCGTCGATCAATCATGTTTTTCAGGATTTTGAAAAAACAAAAGTTTATTACCTGAACGCGATCCAGCATTTTGAGACATTGGAAGATTTAAAGGGAATGGCGGAGGTAAACTATCAATTAGGCAATCTTTTTTATGACATGGAAGATTGGGAACGCGCCTTAAATCGCTATCGCACCGCGCTGCCGCTGTTTGAAGAAGTCGGCGATTTGTTCAACATGGCGCAGGTGATGGGAAATGCCAGTTCCATTGAATTTGAGCAAAAAGATCACATTTCCGCGATCCAGAAACAGATCGAGATTTTGCTGTATTTTCACAAAACCGGACATCAGGAATTAGTGGAGCGGGTGTTGGCAAATCTCGTTTCCTGCCAGAAAGACCTCGGTGAGGAGACTTTTCAGACATTGTTGAGCAAAAGTTTGGAGAAGATTAACCGGGAAGGGATTCGCTGGGGAGGGCACGAAGTCATCTCCGCGGAAGAAGCCGCTCAAAAAGTGCAGGCGATTTTTTATCAGTCTTAATCGGGACAAGCCTCGCAGAGGTGAAGGGCAGAATTAAATTAGTTTTTCAAAAAGAATGGTGTGTTTCGTTTTTAACAGTAGTGGCAGGGCATGCCCTGCCACTACTGAGTCGTTTTTTTTTTTGCCATTTCCGAATTTTGGAGTCATCGGGAAAAGTGACAGAAAATTATTTTCAAGATACCGGTTTAAAGCTCCTTCAATGCATTGCATGGAACGAGCTGTTTTTTTGATTTACAGCGAGGTTTGATAAATCCGGTATTTTTTATGAACGTGCCCGCCCAATAGTTTTGCCGCTTTGATCATCAAATCGTTATCCTCTAAAACCCAGGACATTTCCGCTGACTTAAACCCTTCCGCCAAGCCGCGTTTGATAATCTCTTCATAAAATAATGCGCCGAGTCCCAGGGGCTGGTATTTTCTGACAATTCCCAAAGTGACAACGCGTATCCGGTTGATTTTGCTTTTGTTAAGCAAAAAGGTAAATATGCCGAACGGGAGCAGGCGGCCGTTGCGAATTTTAGCAAAAACCTGGTTGTAATCCGGCAAAGCTAATAGAAAACCGACCGGTTGGTCTTCGTATTCACCAATCAACACGAGATTCGGATTGATGATTTGTTTAAAATCGTTCGCTACAAAGTCAAATTCCGCCGTCGTCATCGGCACAAAACCCCAGTTTGGGGCCCAGGCGTCGTTATAAACCTGGCGGACCCGCTCAAGTTCTTCTCCAAAATGTTTCAAATCGACGGAGCGAATGTTTACCGGGTATTTTTTGCGGATCGCCTTGCTGACCCGCGTCAATTTCGCCGGGTTCTTCAAACTGCTTTCGCTGATCATAAACGCAAGAAGGTCTTTCGCTTTTTCGTAACCCAGGGCTTCCATTTGTTCGATATAATACGGCGGCGTGTGAGTCATCATAATGAACGGGGGGGAATCATAGCCTTCCAGCAAAAACCCGACTTCGTCGTTGGTGCTGGGATTCATCGGCCCCATCATCGAGTCAAAACCGCGTTCGCGAAGCCACGTTTTAGCGGTGTTTAACAGCGCCTCAAAAACTGTTTTGTCGTTCGCGGCTTCTAAAAATCCAAAAAATCCGACTTTGTCTTTGTGATACTCATTGTGCAGGTGATTAACAATCGCGGCAATCCGCCCGACCACTTCGCCATCGCGATACGCCAGGTAAAATTCCGTGGGATTTTCTTTGAAAAAAGGGTTTTTTTGACGATTCAGAAATTTTTTGCGATCCATCAGCAACGGCGGCGCCCAGTGCGGATCATCCCGGTAAATTTTCCAGGGAAATTTGATAAATGTCATCATGTCTTTCGACGACTGAACGGTGCGAATGTCGATTTTTCCTGCCAAAAAAGCCTCCGCTTAAACAAAGTAAAAAGTAAAAAGTGAAAAGTTGGCAGACGGAAGTCTGCACGCCACGTATCCAGCATCCAGTATCAAATAATCCCCATCTGCCTGCCGATTTTTTTTACGCGATCCAGGATTTCATCAAGATCTTCGTCGGTGTGGGTCGCCATGTAGGTTGTGCGCAGCAGCGATCGATCCGCCGGCACACCGGGCGGCACCACGGCGTTGGTGTAAATCCCGGCGTCGTACAGGGCTTTCCAGAAGCCCAGTGTTTTGTCAAAATCCCGAATGACCAGCGGTATGATCGGGGTATATTCGGACTCGCCGGTGTCAAAGCCCATGGCCTGAAATTCCCGGCGCATTTTCGCGCTGATTTGCTGAAGGCGATGCACTAATTGCGGCTCGGTTTCGATAATTTCCAATGATTTTAAAACGGCGGCGGTGTTTGCCGGGGGCATGGCCGCGGCAAAAATCAATGCGCGGGAAAAATGTTTGATAAAATCAATGACTTCTTTTTTCCCCGCAATAAATCCGCCCAGCGAGGCAAATGATTTGCTAAAGGTTGAGGTGATTAAATCCACATCGTTGAACGCATTAAAATGTTCCATGGTGCCGCGTCCGCGTTCACCCAAAACGCCCATGGCATGCGCGTCATCCACATAAAGGCGGGCATTATATTTTTTGGCGATTTCGATCATCCGGGGTAATCTAACGACGTCGCCTTCCATGCTGAACACACCGTCGGTGACGATTATTTTCGGCTTGTCCGGGTCAATTTTTTGAATCACCCGTTCCAGATCATCCATGTCGTTGTGTTGGTAGCGTTTGATGCCAATGGTGGGGAATACGCCTTTTGCCAGCAGCATGCCGTCGTTAATGCAGGCGTGATTGGTCTTGTCGGAGATCACCACGCTGCGGCGATCCAGCAAGGTTGACACCGAACCGAAGTTGGTGAGATAACCGGTGGTGAACATCAGGGCAGCTTCTTTATTGACAAACTTTGCCAGCCGCTGCTCCGCCTCTTCGTGCAGCTCCAGGGTGCCGTTCAAAAAGCGCGAGCCGGAACAGCTTGTGCCGAATTTTTCCATCGCCTGAATGGCGGCTTCCTGCACACGTGGGTCTTTGGTCAACCCAAGATAATTGTTCGAGCCGATCATCAGCATTTCCCGCCCTTTCATCAACACGCGCGGTCCGTGATTTTCGGCAATGGGAATAAAGTAGGGATAGAGTCCCTTATCCCGGTATTCAGTGGCTTTGGTAAATTCGTAACATTTATCAAATATATCCAAAATACATCTCCCGGTTTTTGTTTGTTTTTACCGATCACTCAAAAGCAGGATAAATTACAAAAAAGAAATCTAATTTTCAAAAGTTAAATTTTGTCAATAGAAAATATTTGCGATGAGTGAAATTTCGCTGGGAGCGGATGTGGGTTGGTGAAGAGCGTAGAGGCGAATTGCACTCGCCATTCGTAGTGCGTCGGACGTGAAAAACGAGGGGCGAGGGGAGAAACACGAAGGGCGAGAAGCGAAGAGTGAGGGGCGAAAAGCAAAGAGTGACGAGCTATTCCCTTCTCCCTTCACTTCTCGCCTTTCGCCCTTCATTTTTGGAAATTATCCCATCAACGCCGTCAACAACTCCTTGGTGGCACGACCGCGACCCATGGTGTAAAAATGGATGCCGGGCACTTTGTAATCGACTAACTGTCGGCATAACGCAGCGATCTTTTCCGTGGCGACTTTTCGCACTTCCTCCCGGGTGCGGGCGGTTTCCATGGCGTCAACAATATGGTTGGGAATACTCACATGAAAAATTCGGGGAATGGCCGCCAACTGCCCCACGGTAGATATCGGTTTGACGCCCGGAATGATCGGCACGGTGATGCCGATTTCCCGCGCGCGCTCCACAAAATTTTTGAAATAGTCAAAATCAAAAAACATCTGGGTAATGATGTAATGCGCGCCCTGGTCCACTTTGTGCTTTAAATGCTGTAAATCTTTTTCAACATTCGGCGATTCAAAATGCTTTTCCGGGTAGCCGGCCACGCCAATGCAAAAATTTGTGGGATGCGCATCCTCTAACTGTTCCCGGTAAATTCCCCGGTTCATTTCATTGATTTGCTTGACCAGTTGCCAGGCATATTGGTGGCCGTCGGG
>CAYVDX010000140.1:0-8135 GCA_964450485.1 uncultured Calditrichaceae bacterium | reverse complement strand
TGGAGCCGCTTTCCCAGGGATTGGGCGCATAAAGCGGGACAGCCGTGCCGCCATTGGCAGCGACGGTTTTGGTTCCGGAAGTAAACAAATCATTGCTGACCAGCTCATTTCCCAACGCTACCGAAGGGTTGGCAAAATTATTGACGTCAATTAATTGTTGGCCGCTGCCGTTCACCGAGGCCAGATCAAAAACAAACGGCAAACCGCTGCCAAATCCCCAACTGCCCTGGCTGCTGGTAGTGTCATAATCCAACGAACCGAGGAAACCGAGACCGTGCCCCAACTCATGAAGCACCACCGTTTCGAAGTCAAATTTGCCGGAGGGCGTATTCCCGTCCGTCCCAAAATACCAGTTGGAAAAAACGCTGCTGAATGAAGCTTTTATATCCGCGCTATCCGGCGAATTCAGCGCGCTGCCGTTGATCGCTTCGGCCAGGGCAACCGGAAACCATTTCGTGCCATCGCCAAAAAAAGTAGCCGGGCCGGCGGAACCCAGCACATTTTGCCCCAACGGCTCCCATTTTGCCACAATTTTGATGGGGACGCTCGTGTTCAAAATGGACGCCCAAATATCCACCGCCGCTTGAAATGCGGCTTGCGCGTCCGCGGAAAAACCGATATAGGTCACATCAAAATTCGCGGTTTGCACACCCCGCCTAAATTCTTCCGGGGCGGGAATATAAACATGCTGATCTTCGTAAACCGGGATATAAACACAGCCGTGCGACCGGGGCATTTTCAGGGTCTTTGTTGTCGAAAATTGAATTTTTCCGGCGTCCTGTGCAAATAGCTGCGCCCCTGCCCAACATAGCATTACAGCAACAAAACTGAAAATATATTTCATAAAAACCTCCTGTGTAAGTTTCAAATTTTTTTAAGCACAAACCTTGCCATATTCAAATCACTCGTCATTTTACCGCTGAAACTTGACGAAAAAGGGATGATTCTCAAATATAAGGCGAGATTTTCCCGGCAAATGTGATGTTTGATATAATTTGCGGAAAGTTATACTCATTTGCCACGCCCACAAAGGGCTTTGGAATTGTGCTATTCCTTCACATAAATTTTGACTATTTGTTTTGAATTTTTTCCATATTAAATTGATTTGTTATGGATCTGTTTTCGCAAAATATGCCCGAAGAAACCGCCGCTGCGCCGGAAAGACCGTTGGCCGAACGCTGTCGTCCCCAAAAGCTGGACGAATTTGTCGGGCACGAAAATATCGTGGGGCCGGGAACGGCATTGTATCAGGCCGTCAAGCAAAATCGCCTCAAATCGCTGATTTTGTGGGGGCCGCCGGGCGTTGGGAAAACCACGCTTGCCAAGGTGATTTCGCGGGAAGTGAACAGCGATTTTGTGGCGTTGAGCGCGGTGACCTCCGGGGTTTCGGAGGTGCGAAAAACCATTGAAAAGGCGCGGCAAAATCGCAAATATCTGAACAAAGCCACCATTCTGTTTATCGACGAAATCCATCGCTTTAACAAAGCGCAGCAGGATGCGTTGCTGCACGTGGTGGAAGACGGCACTATCACGCTCATCGGCGCAACCACTGAGAATCCGTCGCTTGAGGTCATTTCGCCGCTGCTTTCGCGCTGCCAGGTTTACAAAATGGAACCGTTGAGCGATGCGCAAATCCGGCAGGTTGTGGAGCGCGCCCTGGAAAAAGATACAGCGCTGATTGAGAAACAAATCAAAATTGAAGATTGGAACGCGCTGTATATTTTGGCTGGTGGAGACGCCCGCCGCGCGCTAAACTCGGTTGAACGGGCGGTGGATCTGTTCGGCGACGCCAAACCGCCGCTGACGCTCACCCGGGCGGTCTTTGAAAAAGCGGCGCAGCAAAAGGTGCTGAATTACGATAAATCCGGTGAATTTCACTACGATTTGATCTCCGCTTTTATCAAAAGCCTGCGCGGCAGCGATCCGGACGCCGCGATTTACTGGATGGCGCGCATGTTAGCCGCCGGCGAAGACCCCAAATTTATCGCCCGGCGCATGTTGATTTTGGCGTCGGAAGATATCGGCAATGCCGATCCGAATGCGCTGGCATTGGCGACAAGCTGCTTTACGGCAGTCACTTATATCGGGATGCCGGAATGCCAGATCATTTTGAGCCAGGCGGCGGCGTATTTGGCGGCGGCGCCCAAAAGCAACGCATCGTATGCCGCGATCTCCCAAGCATTGCAAGACGTTAAAAAACAGCCGGATATCCAGGTTCCCCTGCGCTTGCGCAATGCCCCGACCGGCTTAATGAAACAATTCGATTATGGAAAAAATTACAAATATGCGCACAATTATGATGAACATTTTGTGAAAGAAAGCTGCCTGCCCCCGCCATTTGAGCAGCGGATTTACTACAATCCGACGGAAATGGGCGCGGAAAAATCAGTGCGGAATCGCTTAAAAAAACTGTGGGAAGGCATTAAAAATTACTCAACAACCGGCGAAGAAAAAATCGAAAGAATAAAATGAGCAGCATTCGAGAAAAAATTACGGATTTAATGATCGACTCAAAAGTAAAACCGGTGATCAGCCGGTTGAACCTGCGCCTGGAATTCCCTCTCAAAGCGAACGTGATTCGCAAAGTATTAGTGATTTTACCGCGAAACATGGAGAAAATCGATGCGGCCAACCGCTTTGTCACCGCGCTGCGAAAGCGTTTTCCGCATTGGCGGGTTGAGCTGTTCGACATCGACAAACTCAACGACGTCGATTTGAATCGCATGCGGCTGCCAAAGGATGAAATATTAAACAAGCTCAAAAAAGCCGGTTACCAGTTTGTCATCGACATGGACGCATCCGCGGATTTTTTGTCGTCGTTAATTACATTGATGACTGAAGCAAAATATCGTTTGAGTATCTGCGAAAAGTACCCGCGATATTATAATTTAACCTTTCAGCCTCACCAAAACGGGCAGCCCATTCAGTATAAATCGCTGTTGGATTATCTCAACAGGCTATTTGTTAAAAACGCCGCCGGTAGCCGTTCGTGATGGGAAATCGCCGGTCTTTTCCAAACGCGCGCGGCGTAATCTTTATCCCCGGCGCGCCCTGGCGGCGTTTGTATTCGTTTAAATCCACCAATCGCAGCACTTTGTGCACGGTCGCTTCATCAAATCCCTGGTCAACAATTTCCTCGAACGCGAGATCGTCTTCCACGTAGGCGCTGAGAATGGGATCGAGGATTTCGTAGGGCGGCAGCGAGTCGCTGTCTTTTTGATCGGGACGAAGCTCCGCGGAGGGCGCCTTGCTCAAAATGGATTCGGGAATCAGGTCAACACCGGCGATTTGGTTGCGATAGCGGCACAGTTCGTACACTAACATTTTCGGCACATCCTTGATCACGGCAAAGCCGCCGGCCATGTCGCCGTAGAGCGTGCAGTAGCCGGTGCTAAACTCGCTTTTGTTGCCGGTGGTGAGCACCAGCGCGCCGAATTTATTGGAAAGCGCCATCAAAATATTTCCGCGGATGCGCGCCTGTATATTTTCTTCGGTCACATCCGCTTTGCGCTCGCCAAACAATGGCTTCAGCGTTTTGAGATACGTTTTGTGCATCCCGGCAATCGCTACTTCGTGAAATTCAATGCCCAGGTTTTTCGCCAATTGCCGGGCGTCATTTTTGCTTGCGGGGCTGGTGTAATCGCTGGGCATGGAAACCGCGGCGACGTTTTCTTTTCCCAGGGCGTCCGCGGCAATGGCGCAGACCAGCGCGGAATCAATCCCGCCGGACAACCCCAGCAGTATTTTCTGAAAACCGTTTTTGCGGACGTAATCGCGCGTGCCCAGGCGCAAAGCGAGATACGCTTCTTCGACCCGCGCCAAGTCGCGCACCGGCGGCGATGAATCCAGCGGTTTGCGGAATCGTTGAACGGTCGGTTTTAACGCAATCTGCTCGATTTCTTTGTTACCCGGCATGAACAGCTTTTCCTTGCGTCGCCGGGGATCGTGCAGCCGTTGGCTGAACACGTTGTCCGGGTGCAAATCGGCGATCAGCAGCGCTTCCTCGAACATCGGCGCGCGGGCAATCCAGCGGCCTTCTTCCGATAAAATCAGGCTCTGCCCGTCAAAAATGAGATCGTCCTGGCCGCCCACGAGATTGACATACGCCACGATCACCTCATTATCCCGCGCGCGCACCTTGAGCATGTTGTTGCGATCATGCACTTTGCCCATGGCGTATGGCGAAGCAGAAATATTGATGATGATTTCCGCGTTGCCATACAGCGATTGATCGTGCGTCGGCCCGCCCGGATACCAGATATCTTCGCAAATATTTACGCCGATGTTGATGCCGTTAAATTTGTAAACCGGCAGCCGCTTGCCTTCCTGAAAATAGCGGTTTTCGTCAAAAACGCTGTAGTTCGGCAAAAAATGTTTGTGATAAATATCCGCGATTTCCCCCTTGTGCAGCAACGCCGCGGCGTTAAAAATATCGTCCTTGCGATTGACAAAACCGATGAGCATGCTGATTTTTTTGCTGTGCGGGAGCAGTTTTTGCAAATATTCCAGGTTATCATCGATAAACTCCGGCCGGAGCAGCAAATCTTCCGCCGGGTATCCCACCAGCGATTGCTCCGGAAAGGCGATGATGTCGGCGTCTTTCGCAATCGCCTGTTCTGTAAAATCAACGATTTTTTGAAAATTGCCTTCCAAATCGCCAACAGTGGGATTGATTTGGGCAAGCGCCAGGCGTAATGTTCTCACGATTAACCTCGGGGTTTCGTTAAGTCGGAAATCTCGTTTTGAGAACGAGGCTCATATTTGTTTGATGGTTCAAGCAAATACAGCCGGCTTTCGGCAAGGTTTTCCTTGACAAGTGAATAGTAGGCTTCCTGAATATCAATCCCGATTGAATTTCGCCTTAATTTTTGGGCGACACGCAGGGTTGTCCCGGAACCCATAAACGGATCCAATACCCAATCGCCTGTTTCTGTAAAAAGTTTGATAAACCATTTGGGCAGATTTTCGGGAAAAACAGCGCTATGGTTTTTATTGTTACATTCCGTGGCCATGTGAAGCACATTTGTCGGATACGCTTTATCCCGTTGTAACCAATTTGAAATGTTTTTACCAAATCCGCTTCCGACCCTGGATTCATCACGTATTTTATCTGTTTCACTTAAATTTTTCAGTCTTCCCTTTGCCCAATCGCCCGTGGGAACCATGACTTCTTCCTGAAACATTTTAAATTTTTTTTGTTTGTTAAACTGTAATAATCTTTCCCACGAATCCCTGAAGCGATTCGGCCATTTTCCGGGATATGAATTTTTTTTATGCCAAATAAATTCCTCGGTCCACAACCAGCCCTGCTCTCTCAATCCCAAAATCAATTTTAAGACATACGTATGCCTTTCGCCGTTCACGACGCGCTCTTTGATATTCAAAACGAATGTGCCGGTGGGTTTCAGAACTCGCAGCAATTCGGCTGAAATCGGCAGAAACCAATCGACGTATTTATCAGGATGAATGCCGCCATAAGTGTTTCTGCGTTGATCCGCGTAAGGCGGTGAAGTAACGATCAAATCGACGCTGTTATCTGCTAATTTTTTTAATTCTGTTGCACAATCGCCTAAAAATAATTTGGTTTTAATTTCCATGATACGTTTCACTTTTTAGTATACATTAATATACTTAAAAAATTCTCCTTTTCAAAACACCTATTTCCCATTTCCGAACATTTTATCCAAATCATAATTACCGCTATTCCATTCGACTAATTTGACCCAATCAATATCGCCGGAATCGGTGCAATATTTATCGATAAAAGCTTTTGTAAAAACATTAATGATTTTACCTTTTTCGACAAGAAATTTTTCATTATGCGTTCTTGCTTTATAGCCGATCGGTTCAATAATATCTGTATATAAATTTTTGTTCTTGCTCAACATATACCAAAAATTTTGGCCCACAACTTTTAGGTATCCTCTCACAAAACTCGTCCGGGTTTTACCATAACAAATTCCCAAAACGGGTTGAACATTGGCGCCGAAATGCGCTTGCCTGACCCGGGTGACCGCATTTTTGAAATCCTGTTCAAGCCTGTTTTGCTGAGAACTGTTTCCCCAATTGGGTCCCGACTTGATCGACACAATAAAATGAATGTTATTATCGACAAACTCTAAGTCTATGCCTGAAGCCGATGACTTTCGTCCATCGCATGTTTTTCCGGCAATAAAAACGGCTAAATTTTCCAGAAAATCGCCAAAGAGCTTCTCTTCGGAAGATGATAAAAGCGCGTCAAGAAGACCTTCTATTAATTCTGCCGCGGTGGTAATATTTTTGGCTTTAAAAAGATACGGATTCTTTTTTAAAAGCTTGTCAAGCCTGAGATTTATGAGAGACTTGATTTTTGCCTGATGAAAATTGACAATGTTTTCGTTTACGTATTCCCGCACGTCATGTAAATCTAATGGTTTCAAAATTTCACCTTTCGCAGTGAATGAACCCCGGTTTTCTAAAGTTATTACTTTCGGCGTTTTTTTGCAAACGCCAGCACCTCTTCCGCCGAACGGCAGTTCAGCACGTTTTCCTTCGTCAGCCAGCCTTTGCGGGCAACGCCCACGCCGTAGCGCATGTCGTCAAACCCGCTGAGGCGATGCGCGTCGGGATTGATGGAAATCATCACCCCTTTTTCGATGGCGTACTGGCAATAACGCCAGTCGATATCCAGCCGCCGGGGATTGGCGTTGATTTCGATGGAAACGCCCAAATCCGCCGCCGCGTCGATCACGGCGTGGTGATTCACCGGGTAGCCCTCGCGTTTCAGCAGCAAACGTCCGGTCATGTGCCCCAAAATGGTGGTGTAGGGATTTTCCAACGCGCGAATGATGCGCCCGGTCGCCTCGGCTTCACTCATGTTAAATTTGCTGTGAATGCTCACGATTACCAGGTCAAAACCAGCCAGCGTTTCGTCGTCAAAATCCAGCCGCCCGTCGCCGAGAATATCGCATTCGATGCTTTTGAGCACCTGAAATCCGCTGAGCTTTTGGTTCACCGCGTCGATTTCAGCGTGCTGCTGATGAATGCGCGCTTCGCTCAAACCGTTCGCATACGCCGCGGCTTTGGAGTGATCGGAAATCGCCAGGTATTCGTAACCGCGGCTTTGGCATTCGCGAGCCATTTCTTCCACTGAATTCAGCCCGTCGCTCCAGGTCGTGTGGGTGTGAATGATGCCGCGGATGTCCGTTAATTCTATCAGCTTCGGCAGGCGATGCGCCAACGCCGCTTCGATTTCGCCGTAATTTTCCCGAAGCTCCGGGGGAATGTAATCCATGCCCAACTGTTGAAAAATCTCCGCTTCATCCTGGCACAAAATGCGTTCGTCACCGCGAAACAAGCCGTACTCGCTCACCTTCATGCCCCGGCTGATGGCGTGCTGGCGCATGGCTACGTTGTGCTCCTTCGAGCCGGTCAAATGGTGCAGCAAATGGGGAAATTCCGCGTCCGCAACGATGCGCAGATCGGAATACATGCCGTTTTCCAGCACGATGGTGGATTTGGTCTCGCCCTTGCCGACCACGGTTTGCACGTTGGGCAGGGTGGTAAAATGCGCCATTATCGCGGGGCGATCGGCATCCTTTGCGCTGATGACAATATCGATGTCCTTCACGGTTTCCTTGCTTCTGCGCAGGCTGCCGGCCAGCTCGCAGCGAATCACGCCCGGAAAATTTTTCAACGCCTCGTAGAGTTTTTGCCCGGTTTCCATCGCATCGTTCGGCCGGAAACGGTCGGCGTATTTGCGCATCATTTCGATGTTTTGCAGGATTTTTTCCTGGGTTTTCGCGCCGAATCCCTTCATCCCGGCAAGCCGGTTTTCCCGGCAGGCTTTTTCCAGCGCATTCACCGTGGTAATGCCAAATTCCTCCCAAACGGCTTTGATTTTTTTCGGTCCCATCCCGGAAATGTTGCTCATTTCCAGCAAACCGGGCGGGATGGAAGCCTTCAGTTTTTCGTAAGATGCCAGCTTTCCGGTATGCAGCAGGGTTGCAATTTTTTCCGCCATGGTTTTGCCGATGCCCTTGATTTGCGTGATCTCGCCGGATGCCACCAACGCCTGCAAATCACCGGTCAGCCCTTCCAAAATCCGGGCCGCATTTTGATGCGCCCGCACTTTGAAAATATTCTCGCCTTTGATT
>CAYVDX010000139.1:0-8184 GCA_964450485.1 uncultured Calditrichaceae bacterium | reverse complement strand
ATTACAGTAAGTTAAATTCATTTTAAATAAAACCTGTGCATAATGCAGGTTAGGATTTGTTGTTCTAATTGCGTTTTTTCACAGGTAAAATAGTGAATAAAATCAAAATTTCCGTCGTCCAAATTACTGTCGATCACTGTGTTTGCAGGCAACTTGCCGAGTGTTTCCGAATAATCGTCCGGCGGGTTGAGAATCGCCATCCGAAAACCGGATTTGATGCCAGGTTTTTTGACCAGTGGAATGCCGGAATACCCGGCTGTTGTATTTTTTTGAGGGCATATTAACCAGTGTTTTATACGGAGAATCGCGGTGGAAATATTAATCCGATCTTATTCCGGGACGTAAAATACAACGATCATTTTAGCTGATTACCGAAATAAAAATATATATTTTTCGTGGAATGACTGCAAACGGTAATAATTTTAATCGATCCGGATTTACGGAATCGTGGCGATCACTTTGAGTTCAATGGCAATCGGCGTGGGCAAACAATTGATCTCAAGCGTGGTTCGGCACGGCAAATTCTCGCGGAAATACTCGGCGTAAATGCGATTGTAGGTCTCGAAATCGTCTTTCATATTTGTCAAAAAAACCGTGACGTCCACGATGTTTTCCCAGGCTGACCCGGCGTCTTCCAAAATATAGCGGACATTATCAAAAACGGAGCGGCATTGCGTTTCAATGTCATAAGCAACAATGTTTTTGTTATCATCCAGTTCTACGCCCGGAATTGTTTTAGAACCGCGTTTCCGCGGCCCAACGCCGGATAAAAAAAGCAAATTTCCCACTCTGCGGGCATGGGGATATAGCCCCACCGGCGCCGGTGCACGGGAAGAGTTGTGACGATCTTTTTCAGTCATGTAAACCCTCCTTTCATAGCAATTTTTGATTTTCACACGCGAATGCGCTCTATTTTCGATAAAATTACGCATTCGTTTTGCGAAAAATTTTTTTGCTCTACAGAGTTTGCAATGATGATTCGATTATTATCTGCAAGCGTAATAGTTTATATAATTTACAGAACGATAAATGTCATGACTTTTGAACAGTTTTACAGACTTGCCATCAATAATTACCTGATTCTTTTTGTCATGGTTTTTGTGTTGTGGCGGCTATTAGAAACAAAGTTAGATATTTTCAAACAAATTTTCAGGATTGGATTTTTAGCCTTCATTTTCCTCGGCGTGATTAACTTTTTAGACATCTCCGGCAAATTTTATTGGATCACCAGCAACATTGGCATTGAAACTTTTTTTGGAACTCATTTTAATACGTCCACGGAGTGGTATTTCGGAATGATTCAGTCCTTTTTAGGAATATTCGGCGGCAGCATTGTTCTTTGGCTGGTAAAAGATCTGATTCCCCGTAGTAAGTAATCCTCAAAAACATCTTGCTTTTTATAATATTCGATTTGATTTATAACAGAAATATGTTGTTATAAAGACATTATTCTGTCGTTTTGGAGATTTTATAATGCAATATTTAAAATTTACTGATTTTAGAAATAGATCAAAAGAATATTTTGATCTGATCGAGAAAGGAGAGCGTTTCATCATTATCAGAAAAGGCAGGCCCGTTGCCCAAATATCTCCTTTTGAAACAAAGCGGGTGCAAGGCTGGAAAAGAGCCATTAAAAAAGTAAAACTCAGAAAAAATGTTAGCACGCTCAAGTTTATTGCGGAAGAAAGAAGCGAGCGATGAATTATTATTTTGACACATCTGCGTTAATCAAAAGATATATCGATGAAGAAGGCAGCGAAAGTGTTGAGGCGCTGTTAGGACAAGCAGATTCAATATGTGTTTCATTTATTACTAAAATTGAGTGCATTTCCACCCTCCGGCGACTCCTCCTCGAAGGGCTTCTCGATCAAAGCAATTATACTGTGCTAAAAGCGGAAGTCGTTGAAGATTTTCAGTATTTTACCGTTATTGATAACAAAGAAATTATACAGGATTTATGCATTCAACTTATTGATAAGCATCAACTTAAAACATCAGATTCAATTCAATTGGCATGTGCTGTTGCAATAAAAAACCAGTTAGATTTATTTGTCGTGTCGGATAAGAAGTTGAAAGAGAAATGTGAATTTGAGCAATTTAAAGTATTTGATCCGACAAATTTTCCATCGTAAAAGAATAAATTCTCTCTGGGTTAAAACTTAACGATTTTCCACCGCGCGCATCAACTCCCGACTGCTGGCGTAAAATTCCTGTAGATCCATTTCCTTCAAAAAAACCAGGCCGCGGGTCGCCCGGATCAGCGGGCTGGGATGCTCATAAAACCATTCCCGTCCCAGGCAAATTTTGATTTTTTCGTATTGCTTCACCTGAATTTTTTGGGCCAACTCGGAAAAGGGGCCGTCGTGTTCGTAGCTGGGGAATGAGGCGTCTTTCTGCGAAATAAACGAATTCAGGAACGACGTTTGCATCACCGCAAACATGTTCAGCGAAACCGGCACAAAAATATTCGCTTCCGCCGGATGGAAGCGATACCAGACATTGCGATATCCCCAGATTTTCAGATCCGGTCGTTTGGCGATTTTTTCATACTGTTTTAATGCTTCGGTCACTGCCTGAAGCACTTTGTAATGGGTATCGGGGCCGCTGGCTTCCGGGTCAAATGCCACCGTCACAATGTCCGGGTGCACATCCTTGAGCAATTTGATGATGGGCAAAACATCCCGCTCAATGGTCGGTTCCAGCGTGAAAATATCGCCGGTGTAAAAGCCCAGGCGCAAATGTTTTACGTAGTCGCAGTTCCAGCCAAAATAGCCCCAAATGCACTCGGCTTCCCACTCCCGGCACATTGATTTGAGCTGTTGGATATGCGGCAAATCTTTTTTTCCGGGATATTCGGTTTTAAAATAATGCAGCAATTCGGTGATCCGGTTTTTGATGCCTTGCAGATCATCTTCTTCGTACACCTCAATCAGGTTTCTCAGCAGCCGCCGCGATTCGCCCTCGTTTTTCTGGGTGCGGCTTTTGGACGCCACGCCATCGAGATACAGCCAAACATCGCGATTGCGTCCGTTGGTGTTGTCGGGGCGAAAATAGCCGGCGTCGTGTTTGGCAATCATTTCCGGCGAATCGATGAGCGCCAAAAGTTTGTTTAACTGGCGCATCATAAACGTGTTGGAAACGGAAGTGAAACCGCCGGTGAAGCAGGTGAAATAATGGGTATTGGTATTGTCGCGAATATGCCGAACGACATGCGCCAAATACCCCAACATGATGTCATCGTGATGCGGCTCGGTGTGCAAAAAGCGGGTATCGCTGCGTTTGTTCACGCCCCGTTCGATTTTCTGAACCAAATGATCGCGCACCCGGTGTAAAACCGTCTGAAGGCTGTCTTTGCATTGCTTGATGACGAGTTTGCCCAACAGGTCTTTTTTAAAATCGTCCGGGGTTAATTCAACGATCTTTTTTCGCTCGTGGAAAGCGATATCAATGATAATTTTTTCCAAAGTGATTTCGTCGATCGTTTCCTCATGTGAAACGACTTCAAACATCCGCCGTTTCATCAGCTTTGCCGCGCCTTTGGTCAGGTAAAATCGAGCGTTGGGAATTTTTTGCAAGGCAGTCGCCGGGTAGAGAATATTCGGTGCATTTTCCACAGCGTCAACGATCACTTCAGCCTTTGCTTCTCCGGCGGCAATGATGAGCGCCACGCAGCCCGGATTATAGGTAATCGTGCCCAAGCCAATCGTGATTACCAGCCGGTTTCGTGAAATTTCAATCCCGCCGAGGTCGCCGGCCGCGGCTGCCTGGGTTTCGTAATTGGTCGGGGTCAGCCGGGTCGTGGAAAAATGATCCGACCCGCGCACGTTAAAGCCGATGTGACCGTCCGGCCCGATGCCGCCCAGGAAAAAGCCAATCCCGCCCATGGCCCGAATTTTCTCTTCGTATTCCTGGCACCACTGATCCAGCCGTGCTAACAAATCCTTTTGACGTCGTTCCAAACGGGTTTTACCGTAGCGGTTTCGCAGCGATAGATCAACTTTGTGATCCGGCCACACGCTCTCTAATGTTTCACCTTCACGCAAGCCAATTTTCGAAGAATCGATCAGCATGGCGTTTTCCCGGCGGATGCCAAATCCTTCGATGTAAAACTGTTTAATATACGCGTAAAAACTGTTGTGCTGGCGAGGATTAATCGGGTAAAATTCATCAATCTGTACAAATTTCAGGCTGGCGATTTCCGGCTTCTTTGCCGGATCAACGCCGCTTTTTTCCAACTGCATTTGAACATTGCGCTCGTTCCAGTTTTTCAAAAGATGCTGCACCCATTTGATAAAATGCTCCGGCGTCTTCCCGGTGGGCAGAGACGCCACGCCGCCCGGATGTTGCTGCGCCCATTCAAGAAAACGCATCGCGGTCAGTTTGCCCAACGCCGGAAAATTGTCCACCACAATCGTGCGGATTTTCTCTTCCGGCGGGTAAATATCTTTAAACAGGGAGGCCTCCAGTGCGATTTGTTCCACTTTGCTCTTGCCGGGACGTTCTTTGCGTGGCATTTGATGTATCCTCGTTATTTTTTTTGTGAACACAGAACTTAACCGAAACAAACCAAATTCGCAAATTCATCGCGTTGGTTTTATAAAGTACCGAATGCGCGATGAATAATTCTACCTGATTATGGCAGTTTTTTTATACTTTCTTTTACATTGTCGTGGGAGGCGTGACGCATGAGGCGTGTGACGTGAAAAGATGACAGCGAAGCAAACGCTCGATCCACGCCCGGCAAACTCGGTCAAACTTCTTTCCCAGACGGAATGCCTTCGTTTCTTCTCCAGCCTTTTTCAGATGGAAGCATTCCATTTTTTCCAGTCTTTTTCAGACGGAAGCATTCCGTCTCTACTTCTCTCATCTCGCTTCTCTCTTCTCCCCTCCTTAATTCTCCCAACTGGCTGTGATGAGGCTGCCTTTGTCTTCGTCATTGCGAATCCGCAGGTAAACGTCGATTTCATCCTGCATTTCCTCCACATGGCTGATCACGCCGATGATGCGATTTTCTTTCCGCAATGATTTCAGGGTTTCAAAGACGAGGCGCAGGGATTCCCGGTCCAGCGTGCCGAAGCCTTCATCCAGAAAAAAGAAGTTTTGCGCGGATTTGGAGAGATGGCGAACATTATCCGCCAAGGCCAAGGCCAGGCACAGCGACGCCTGAAATGTTTGTCCGCCGGAGAGCGTTTTGACGCTGCGGGTTTTACCGCCGTTGAGAAAATCGCGCACGATAAAATTATTATCTCCGGTCAGCTCCAACTGCAATTGCTGCCGGGTGAGCCGGCGAAAACGTTCATTGGCCGCGCTGCAAAGATTTTGCAAATAGATTCGCGATACGAAATTTACGAAACCGCTGGATGAAAACATTTTGCGCAAAATTTCCAAATTGCGCCCGCGATTTTCCAGCCCGGTTTTCTCTTTTTCAAGGGAGCGGCGCGTCTTGAGATTTTCCCGGGCAACGCTCAATTCGCGTTCCAGACTGCCGATTTTCCGGGTCTGCCGGTCGATTTGTTCGCTCACTTGCGCCAATTCCTGTTGGATTTTCGCGTGTCTTTCCGCGTTATATTTTTTATCGCCGATTTCGCTGTGCAATTGCGCAAGCTGCGTCTCGGCGGCGTGTTTTTCCCGAAAAAAATCGGCAATGGCGCGGCGCTCCGTTGCGGCGTCTAAATTTAGTGAAAGCAATTGCTTAACTTCTTTTATATCTGCGAAGGATGACGCTGTTAGCTCACTTTGAATCTCTTTTTCAAGCTTTTGCAACGCTTTTTGTTGAGCGTCCAGGTTTTGCGTCGCGGTTTGAATTTGTCCGCCAAGCCGGGACAAAAAGTTTTGCAACTCCGTCTTTTCCCGCTCAATCCGCCGGTAATTCTGCTCAACCTGCGCGTATTTTTCCAAAAATTCCGCCGCTGCTGATTTCAGTTGCGCATCATCATAAATCGCATAATCATCCGCCTTGATTTGCCTGAGATTTTTCAGCAGCGTTTCGCGTTCCGTTTTGGCGTTGGTCAGTGCAAGATTTAGCTGCGATAATTTTTGCGAGAGCTGTTCGGTTTCGGCGCGCATTTCTTCAATCGCTTTTTCCAGCTTTGCCTTTTCCGCAGCCATCTCATCCAACCGGCTGCGCGCTTCCCGGGCGGTTTCGATTGCTTCGTCAACAGCGGTTGGATTTTCCGGGTCAAACCCTTTCCATTGAAATTTTTTGCGATGCGCCTCACGTTTTTTCCGGAGCTTTATTAACTCCGCCTCGGCGGAATGCGCCAGTTTTTCCTGCGTGGTTTGTTGATCCTGCAATCGCTGGAAAAATTGCCGCGCTTCCCGTAAAACAGCTATCCGGGCGTCGAGCGTCTTTTTTTCAGCCGCTCGTGTCGTTAATTCTTGCGAGAGATTTTGAATATTCATTATTGCCGGATGATCGGTTGCGCCGCACAACGGACAGGGATCGCCGGGCTGCAATTCATTGGCAAAAGTTTCCAACCGCGCCTGAACGCGGAGATGATGAATTTTCTCTGCCAGTTTTTCGGAGCGGGTTTGCTGCTGTTCGGTTTCCGCGGACAAATCGCGCAGCAGGTCGGGCAGGGGAGTGTCCGGCGTTTTTGAATCGCTCCAAAATTGCAAAGGCTCGCTCATCAATCGCCCGGTTTTTTGCGCTTGAATCCCCGCCTGCGATTCCCGGATTTCCGCTAATTGTTTTTCTTGCTGTTGGATATTTTCGTCCATGAGCGCGGCTTCCCCGAACCAGTTTTGCAACTGAAATAGTTCCTCAAGCTCCGGAATATCATGTTTTAATTGTTTTACTGTTTCAATAATTTTTTTCTGTCGCTGCAATTTTTCATCGATTCTCGCGGTTTTTTCAGCAAATGATTTATTTACTTCGGCGATTTCACCGGCGGTCAATCGTTCGGCTTTCGTCAGCTCGCGAATTCGCTGCAACACCTGCAATTCGTCGGCGGCCTGTTGCCATTGGTCCCGCTGCAAAAAATCTTTCTGGGCCTTTTCAAATTGATGCGCGCGGTCTTCAAGACGCGGTTTCTCAGCGGCTTCCCGGTCTTTCATTTCAGCTAATTCCTGCGTTGCCTGCCGGATTTGCGTTTCCAGGTCCGCCGATTTTTCCAGCAATCCTTTGAATTGCGCGACACAATCGAGGTGCGCCGTCAGTCGCGTTTCACGCTGCTGAAAATCGGCGGTTTGCGCATTCAGTTGTGCTGATTTTGCTTCCTGAAGCGTGATTTTTTCAGCCAATTCGCGCAATTTATCCAATTGCAGGGCTGTTTTGTTCAAACCGTCAAATTGCTTTTGCAGCGATTTGAGCGTCTTTTTCTCCGCGGCGAATTGGCGGGTTTTTTCAGCGATCATTTCGCTGTCGATATCGCCAAGCTGCTGCAATTTCCCCAGGATATTCGCCAGGTGATTCTCGTTTTTGCTGATCAACGCTTTCACATTTTGAGAAAGCTCGAAACGCTGCAAGTTAAAAATTTCCCGGAGCATTCGGGTGCGTTCGGTTGCGCCAAGCTGCAAAAATTCCTGGAATTTTCCCTGGGGAATGATGACAGTGCGGCGAAAATTTTGATAGCTCAACCCAATAAGTTTTTCAGCGTTCAGCTCTTTTTGATACCAGCGATCGTTCTCTTTTACTTTTTGGACGCGCTTGAATGTCGCGGACTTTTTACGGCCGTCCAGCGCAACCTCGAAGCAATGTTCCTGCACAAAATCTTCGCCGGCCAGAAATTCAAATCGAATAAACATTTGGTCGGATTTCAAATTTTTCATATTATGCCGGATATTATCTTGTATGCCCAGTCGTTCGGTTTTGCCATACAGCGCAAAGGTGATTGCCTCCAAAATCGTCGATTTTCCGCTGCCCACCGGCCCGAAAATGCCAAATAGTTGCGCCTCGGTAAGCTTTTGAAAATCAATCACTTGCTCCTGTTGATAGGCGTAAATGCCTTTGAGGATTAGTTTTAGTGGGATCATATTTGTTTTGTCTTCCAAACCCTGGAGGTTTTGAAAACCTCCAGGGTTTATTTTTGGGGTGTGCGGTATTCTTTTTATCCCCCAGGGCGTTGCCCCGGATTTTGGTGTTTATCCCTTCCAGGGAACTGGCTGAACCGTTTTGCCCTTAGCCGGATGCAATCCGTCTCTACTGTGAATTTGGGTGGCATGTATTTTCGCCCGTCGCCCATC
>CAYVDX010000138.1:0-8202 GCA_964450485.1 uncultured Calditrichaceae bacterium | reverse complement strand
AACCAACGTGACGCTATTTTCGGTTTTACAGTTGCGTTAATCACCATGACAGTTGTCACCCAAACGGTAAAAATTGCCTGGCCGCTCTACACTGTCGTCGGCAGTCTCACGGCGGTTATTATCGGCATTTTATCACACAAAATATTCGGAGAAACGGATAATGCAACTCAGTCTGCTTGATTGGGGTTTCATCGTATTTTATTTTGTTTTGGCGTTGGGGATTGGCTTATATTTTTCGAAGCGCGCCGGGAAAAACATCGTCGAATACTTCACCTCCGGCAGAAGCTTGCCCTGGTGGCTGGCGGGGACAAGCATGGTTGCCACGACTTTTGCGGCAGACACGCCATTAGCCGTTACCCAATTGATCGCCGATCACGGCATTGCCGGGAACTGGCTGTGGTGGAACATGGTCATGAGCGGTTTGCTGACGGTCTTTCTTTTCGCCCGGCTGTGGCGGCGCGCCGAAGTGCTCACCGACGTCGAGTTTACCGAAATTCGCTATTCCGGCAAACCCGCGGCCATTTTGCGGGGCTTTCGCGCCATTTACCTGGCCATCCCCATCAATTTAATCATTCTTGGCTGGGTCACCCTGGCCATGGTAAAAATCGTTAAGCTTTCCATTGGCGTCGATACCTGGATTGCCGTGAGCCTCTGCGTGTTGATTACGCTCGCTTATAGCGGCTTGAGCGGTCTCTGGGGTGTGGTTGTCACGGATTTTCTGCAATTTTTTATCGCAATGCTTGGCTCTCTTGCCCTGGCATATTTTGCCACTGATGCCGTCGGCGGCATTAGCGGACTAAAGGCGGGGCTAACAAAAATTTATGGCTCAAACCACCAAATATTGAGCTTTACGCCGAATATCGGGTCAGCCTGGATGCCGGTAACTGCATTTTTTGTCTATTTAGCGGTGAATTGGTGGGCAGCCTGGTATCCGGGTGCTGAACCGGGCGGCGGCGGGTACATTGCCCAACGGATGTTTTCCACAAAGGATGAACGCAATTCGTTGCTGTCAACGCTTTGGTTTAATATCGCCCACTACGCCCTGCGCCCCTGGCCCTGGATTCTGGCGGCGCTGGCAAGCTTAATTTTATATCCCGAAATTCAGGACAAAGAAACAGGTTACGTTTTGGTCATGCTAAATTATCTCCCCAATGGTTTCAAGGGATTGCTTTTGGCGTCATTTGCGGCTGCCTACATGTCCACGGTGAGTACTCAACTAAACTGGGGAAGTTCTTACCTGATTAACGATTTTTATAAACGATTTGTCAACACCGACGCCTCGGATCGCCATTACGTGATTGCGGCACGCTGGGCAACGGTTCTTCTGGTTTTAGCGGGCGCGCTGGTCACATTATCGATGGATACCATTGCCGGCGCATGGAAATTTCTCCTCGCGATTGGCGCGGGAACCGGCTCGGTGTATATTCTTCGCTGGTTTTGGTGGCGTATCAACGCATGGTCGGAAATTTCCGCAATGGTCGCGTCATTTATCGTCGCCATGTTTCTGCAGGTTTGGCTGGGGATGGATACCGCTGATGCCAACATTTTTGCACAAGTGATGTTAATTACCGTTGGCATCACCACGGTCGTCTGGCTCATTACAACCTTTATGACGCAACCGGAGAGCGAAACAACACTGCTCGCTTTTTACCGCCGAACCCGCCCGGGCGGCGGCGGCTGGAAACCCATTGCGGCCAAAGCGCCTGAGGTTAAAGCCGACAGCCACATCGGGCGCGATTTACTTGATTGGGCGGTTGGGATTATCCTCATTTACACGACTTTATTCGGCATGGGTAAAATTATCCTCGGTGAAATGGCGCTCGGCGTTACATTGCTTTTCATCGCTGCCGGATGTTTATTTTTTATTATGCGGGATTTGAATCGCCGGGGCTGGACAGCGTTTAAATAATTTATTTCTCGGGACTTAACAAGTGTGGGTTTTACGATGCGTTTTTCATCAAAAGATTTAGACATTAACACACCCTATGAACTGTCGGATAAGCAGATTGATTCTTTTAAAACCAATGGTTTTATAAAATTACAGGATGTGCTTTCAGCGGATACGCTGGACCACTACGGCATGGAGATCACGCATAAGGTATTGGAATTAAATGCCTTAGACACGCCCATGGAAGCGCGGAACACCTATCAAAAAGCCTTTCTACAGGTGACCAATCTTTGGCGGCAAAGTGAAATTGTCAAAGCATTTGTTTTTAGCAAACGATTGGGGAAAATTGCGGCTGATTTATTGGAAGTTAGCGGCGTTCGGCTATATCACGATCAGGCTTTGTACAAAGAACCGGACGGCGGTTTCACCCCTTGGCATGTGGATCAATATTATTGGCCGCTCGCATCGGAAAAAACCTGCACCGTTTGGATACCGCTTCAGCGAACCTCGTTGGACATGGGGCCGCTATATTTTGCGGCAAAAAGCCATCATTTTTCCGAAGGGCGCGACTTAAAAATCAGCGACGAAAGCGAAGCAAAAATCAAAGAAGCCCTAACAAAGGCTGAATTTGAAATAATCCAGGAACCGTTCGAGCTTGGCGAGGTCAGCTTTCATTACGGCTGGACATTTCATCGCGCCGGCCCGAATATTACCCCGCTGCCGCGAAAGGTGATGACCATTATTTATATGGATAAAGATATGCGACTAAAAGCGCCTGAAAATGAAAATCAACACGTTGACCGGGATGCATTTTGTCCGGGTGTTCAGCCCGGCGCGCTTATAAATACTGAATTAAATCCGATTTTATATCAGAGATAAAAACATATTATATTCAAGTTCCACCGCGTAATACGGGAGATGAGATGCCGGAAAAGCTATTCGACCAATTAAAAAACCTGGTAACCGAAGCACGCAATCCTGCTTCCGAAGAAATCGACAACCAGTCAACCGAAGAAATTCTTCGTATCATCAACAACGAAGATCAAACGGTTCCATTCGTCATTGAAAAGGAAATCCCTTACATCACGCAAGCTGTTGACCTATTAGTTGAGACCTTCAAAAATGGCGGGCGGCTGTTTTATATCGGCGCCGGCACCAGCGGGCGATTGGGCGTGTTAGACGCCGCCGAATGCCCCCCAACATTTGGCACGGACCCGGAAATGGTGCAGGGGATCATTGCCGGCGGCATGGACGCGTTGGTCAGCGCCCAGGAAGGCAGCGAAGATAAACGTGATCAGGGGGCAATTGATCTAATGCAACACCGGTTTACCAACGCAGATGTGCTTTGCGGCATTGCGGCGAGCTATCGCACCCCTTACGTGTTGGGCGCGTTGGAAAAAGCCCGGGAAATCGGCGCAAAAACGATTTTAGTGACCTGCAATCCCCATTCGCAAATAAGCGTGGATGTGGACATCGCCATTTGCGTGGTCGTCGGCCCGGAGGTGGTGATGGGTTCCACGCGCATGAAAGCCGGCACCGCGACAAAACTGGTGCTCAACATGTTGACCACCGCTTCAATGATCCGAATGGGCAAGGTTTATGGAAATATGATGGTCGATCTGATGATGACTTCCCGCAAATTAGAGGAGCGTTCCAAACGCACGGTGATGATGATTACCGGCGTGGATTACGACGAAGCAGTGCGTGTGTTGAACGAAGCTAACGGGCATGTCAAAACCGCGCTTGTGATGATTTTAGCGGATGTCAACGCCGAAGAGGCCAGGCGACGATTAATTATTCACGATGGATTTGTCCGAAAAGCGATTGATCCGTGAAAGGGGGGATGTTTTTTTCTACCCCCAAATATAATCCCCAATTGTTTAATCAAACCTTTTGTTTGCTGTTTTCAACCGTAAAAAATAATGAAATACCATCTCCTGACATTTCTAACGATCTTGATAGCCTGCAACAATTTGCCGCGCTACGACATTGTCATCCATAATGGCGCTATCTATGACGGCAGTGGGCGCGCCCCTTATTCCGGCGATATCGGCATCACCGGCGATAAAGTCGCCAAAGTAAGTAAGAATAAGGTTTTACGCGGAAAAATAGAAATCGACGCCGCGGGATTGGCGGTTGCGCCCGGTTTTATCAATATTCTTTCCTGGGCGGATGAATCGCTGATCGAAGACGGGCGCTCCATGAGCGACATCAAACAAGGCGTCACGCTGGAGGTTTTTGGCGAAGGCGTCTCGATGGGCCCGTTGAACGCGGCGATGAAAAAGGAAATGACCGAAAGCCAGGGGCTGATCAAATATGACATCGAATGGACGACCCTGGGTGAATTTCTCGATTATCTCGAACACCGCGGCGTTTCCTGCAATATTGCGTCGTTTGTCGGAGCAACCACACTTCGCGTCCATGAAATCGGCTACGAAGACCGACCGCCAACCCCGGAAGAATTGGCGCGGATGAAAGATTTGACACGCACGGCCATGCGGGAAGGCGCACTGGGCGTCGGCGCATCGCTGATCTACACACCGGCATTTTATGCAAATACCGAAGAATTAATTGAGCTTTGTAAAGTTGCATCTGAATTTGGGGGGATGTATATTTCTCATTTGCGAAGCGAAAGCAATCAGTTGCTGGAAGCGCTGGACGAATTGATTCGCATTGCCGGCGAAGCCAATCTTCCTGCGGAAGTCTATCATTTAAAAGCCGCGGGCAAGCAAAATTACGGCAAGCTCGACCAGGTCATCGAAAAAATCGACGAAGCGCGAAAACAGGGATTGCGGATTTCCACGGACATGTATTGCTACACGGCCGGGGCAACCGGACTCGACGCCGCCATGCCGCCATGGGTGCGGGAAGGCGGTTACGACGCCTGGGCAAATCGCCTGAAAAATCCGGAAATCCGCCGGAAAGTGGCGGCCGAAATGCGCGCAAACACCGATGAATGGGAGAATTTCTTCTACCTGAGCGGCCCGGACGGGATTTTGTTGAGCGAATTCAAAAACCCGGATTTGCGGAAATACATCGGCAAAACCCTGGCGGAAGTCGCCAAATTGCTGGGAAAATCGCCGGAGGAAACCGCGATGGATTTGGTGATTGCGGATGGCAGCCGGGTCGAAGCGATTTATAAACTAATGTCCGAAGAAAACGTGCGCAAAAAAATTGGCCTGCCCTACATGAGTTTCGGCTCGGACGGCGCATCCATGGCAACCGAGGGCGTGTTTTTACAGAAAAAACCGCACCCGCGCGGTTTCGGAAATTTCGCCCGGCTGTTGGGAAAGTATGTGCGCGAAGAAAAAAACATTCCGCTGGAAACGGCAATTTACAAGCTGACGGCATTAACCGCGGAAAAGCTCAATATCCGAGAACGGGGGAAATTAGAAACCGGGTATTTTGCGGACATCGTTGTTTTCAACCCGCAAACCATTCGCGATAAAGCAACCTTTGAAAATCCTCATCAATATGCCGAAGGCGTGAAATATGTGTTTGTCAATGGCGTGCCGGTGATTAAAAACGGCCAACACACCGGCGCAACACCCGGACGTTTCGTCCACGGTCCGGGATGGAAGGCGGAAGTAAAAAGTAGAAAGTAGGAAAGGGATAACGGCGTGCAGACTTCAGTCTGTCGGGACTAACCGGAAAAACGCTTTCTATTCCGTAGGGATTAAGGATCATAGCCCGGCGATTTCAACACCGGGAAATCAAATAGTACTCGACAAATCATTTAACACAGGAGAAAAATTCATGACAATACCCGAAAAGCTTTTACCCGAATTTGATCAGGAAATGGCCGGTGTACGCAAGACATTGGAGCGCGTTCCCGAAGATAAACTGAGCTGGAAGCCCCACGATAAATCGATGAGCATGCAACAGGTAGCAAGCCACATCGCCAACCTGCCAAACTGGGCAGTGCTTACCCTGCAACAAGATCAATTTGACATGAACCCGCCGGACGGCGAACCGGCGACCACGCCCCAGGCTAATTCGCGGCAGGAACTGCTTGAGTTCTTTGATAAAAGTTCGGCAGCCGCCCGCAAAGCCATTGCCGCCGCCGTTGACGAAGATTTTCGGAAAGACTGGTCATTGCTTTCCGGCGGACACACCCTCTTTACCATGCCAAAAATCGCCGTCTATCGCCTTTTTGTGATGAATCACATCATCCATCATCGCGCCCAGTTGGGCGTTTATTTACGCATGAATAATGTTGCCGTGCCGGCGCTTTACGGACCGTCGGCAGACGAACAGGGGATGTAAATAAAAAGTAAAAAGTAAAAAACGGAGAGCAGACTTCAGTCTGCCACAATTGGAAAAATGTCAGAAAACCAATTCATCATTCGCAGCGTAAGAACCTGGGCTGAACACCTTGAATTAACCCGTCCGTACACCATTGCTTACAAAACGGTTTCATCCGTGGAAAATGTTTTTGTGCAAATTGAAACCGGAAATGGCATTTGGGGCATTGGCGCGGGTTCGCCGGCCGCTTTTGTGACCGGCGAGACCAATGAGATGTGCCGTACGGCGCTGCAAAATCACGCCGAGCGTCTCTTGCCTGGAAAGGATGTTCGCCATTTACGGCAACTTTGCCGCGCAATTGAGCGGGAAATGCCCGACACGCCCGCGGCGCAATGCGCCATCGACGCCGCGCTCCACGATGCTTTTGCCAAACATCTGGATTTGCCGCTGGTGGATTTATTGGGCCGGGCGCATCGTGCCTTGCCGACCTCAATTACCATCGGCATCAAAGATACGCTAACGGAAACATTGGAAGAAGCGGACGAATATTTAGGGCGAGGTTTCAAAAGCATCAAGCTCAAAATCGGCAAAGACGTGGATCAGGACATCGAGACGACCGTGAAATTGCACGAACGAATTGGCAAAAAAATGCGCATCCGGGTGGACGCCAACCAGGGATATTCCCCGGCGGATTTACAGAAATATTACCGCGCCACACAACATCTAAATTTAGAGTTGATCGAACAGCCGGTGAAAAAAGAACATCCCGAACAAATGCTTTACGTCAGCGAAGAAATCCGCAAAACCTGCGCCGGAGATGAAAGCGTGCAACGCCCGGCGGACGCGCTTAAATTTGCCGCATCGCCGCTGCCATTCGGCATTTATAATATCAAATTGATGAAATGCGGCGGCATTTATCCGGCAATGCAAATCGCTGAAATTGCACGACTTGCCGGTATTGATTTAATGTGGGGCTGCATGGACGAAAGCATCATCAGCATTTCCGCGGCGCTCCATGCGGCATTGGCCAGCCCGGCCACCCGCTACCTCGATCTCGACGGCAGTCTGGATTTAGCCCGCGATATTGTCACAGGTGGTTTTATTTTGAAAGACGGTTATCTTTCTGTATCCGATGCGCCGGGATTAGGCGTTAAAAAGGGGGGGAGATTCAATTTTACGTAGTTTATGAAAGTAATATATCACCCCTCGGCAAACCGGAGCCTGCCCCGGAACGCCGTGGGTGGAATAAACGAGAGAATGTTTTACATAAAACCGAATCTACACCCTTGAAAAATGAAAAGTGAAAAGTGAAAAGTGAAAAGTGAAAAAAGAAACTGAAAAACTCAGGAAAATTGGCAAACTTTTTTAACGTTTTTTTGCTCACGCATCACCTTTCATCTTTCCAAAATCAAGTATCCAGTATCCAGGATGGGGAATTAGCATGGAAAATATCGAACAAATGATTGTAACGTTTGCAGATTGGGCGTGGGGACCATGGTTGTTGGTTTTGCTATTAGGCGGCGGCGCATTTTTGCTGATTTTTTCCCGTTTAATACCCTTTCGTTATTTCTCCCACTCCGTGGACATCATCCGCGGAAAATATGACGATCCCGACGACGACGGCGATATTTCGCACTTTCAGGCGCTTTCCAGCGCATTAGCCGGAACGATCGGGATGGGCAATATTGCCGGCGTGGCCGTGGCAATATCCACCGGCGGACCGGGCGCGATTTTCTGGATGTGGATGAGCGCGTTTGTCGGCATCGCCACAAAATTTTTTACCTGCTCGCTGGCAATCATGTACCGCGGCGAGGACAGCCGCGGCGGATTTGAAGGCAACGCCGATATGTTGTCGATCACCGGCATGACGCTGGAACAATTTGCCGATCTGATGATGGGTTTGGGCTATAAGGCCGAAAAAGGCGAACGGGTTAAGGTAAAAGCCGCGCCTGTGGCGGAAAAGCAAAAATCAGCCGAGGCCGCCGAGGGTGAGGCCAAGGCGACTGAAGAGCCGCAGCAGGCCGCGCCTGCAAGCGATGAAGGGGCGGAAAAAACCGCAACTGATGAGG
>CAYVDX010000137.1:0-8245 GCA_964450485.1 uncultured Calditrichaceae bacterium | reverse complement strand
CTAAAATAATCGCCGGCAAGGGCAGTTCCCACGAAGCTTCACGGGTGGCGTTTAGCGCGGCCCGCCAATGGAACGGCGTGGTTTTTAGCTTTTTGTCTTTTACGGTGTAAACGCTGTAAAGGGATAGGAGCACGATCAATAAAACGCCAGGTAGAAAACCCGCTAAAAAAAGCTTGTCAATGCTGACTTCGCTGATCATTCCGTAAACAATAATGGGCAGGCTGGGGGGGAATAATAAACCAAGGCTGCCGGAGGTTGTCAATAATCCCAATGAAAATTTTTCCGGGTAATCTTCTTTGATTAAAATCGGGTAAAGCAGACCGCCGAGGGCAATAATAGTGACGCCGGAAGCGCCGGTCAATGCGGTAAAAACCGCGCAGCTAAGCAGCGAGACAATTGATAAGCCGCCGGGCATCCAGCCAAACCAGGCGTGGGAAAAATTGATCAGGCGGGTGGGCGCTTTGCTTTTGGCTAAAAGATAACCGGCAAACGTAAAAAGCGGGATCGCCAATAAAACCGGCTGGCTGGCCAGGCGATAAAGCTCGATGATGACCACGGTCAGATCAATATCCGCGAAATAAAACGCCAGCATCGCAATTGAACTGATGATTGCGAACAGGGGCGTGCCGAAAAGCGCCAGCAACAGAAGGATGGAGCCAATGATAAAAGTGCTCATGCGTGCCGTTTAGTTTTGTGCCGAAGGCTGAAAGATGCGCCAGATACGTTCCAGTAATTTCAAAAAGAATCGGAAGGCGATGAGTCCGAAACCTAATGGAATAATGAGCTGAAAAATCCATGCAGGCATGTCGCCGAGCCAGTTGATTTTGAATAAAATAGTATGTGCTTCTTTTTCGGATGCGACAAATTTATAGCCGGCATTTGTCAGTGTCACACAAACAACGATTGTCGCAATATCTGTAATAATTTTGACGTAGGGGAGAAACCGGGGAGCAGCCAGCCGGCTCAGGGCGTCGATGCTGATGTGCTTTTCATCCCGGGTGGCCAGCGATGCGCCGATAAAGCCTACCCAAAGCACCAGGTGACGCAGAAAAATATCGCCCCACAGGATGCCGGAATCAAAAAAGTTACGCAGCAACACCTGGGTAAAAGCCATGATTACCATGATTGTCACAAGGGCGACAATCATGCTGTTTTCGACCGCCGCAAGAGAGCGGTCAAGGGTGCTGAGGAGTTTTTGCATTATTTATTCCAGGTTTTCTAAATCCGCCAAATCCTATTAAACACCGTTAGCGTTTAACAATTCGATAAACGCTCTGAAATCTTTGTTGAGTACCATATTTTCACCTGATATATTCGAGCCTGATCATTTCTAATGTCGCAAGACGTTCTTCATAAGACTTTTTTTGGGTGCAGATTTCATTTTACGTAGTTTATTACCGTAATATTTCACCCCTTTTTTTGCCAAAAAGAAAAATCGCTCTTCTGATCCTTCAAACTTACTTTGCGAATCACGCGTCTATCCACATTTTCACGATCCATTTTTAATGACCCTTCCTTCATTTTTCGGCTGGCGACATGTATTGAAAATGTTGATCGATCCCTCAATCCGTTTTTGCTTGTCCGGCGCGAAAATCCGCCAATGCATTCGTAACCCGATCGAGCAACGCCTGGGAATAGAGCTTGCCGTTCAGCGCCTTGTACGCCGCTTGTGCCGCCTGGTAAAACTGCTCACGACCTTCATCCGGCACATGAACCATTTGCACGCCGTTTTCCTGCATCAACCGGATGGCTTTTTCATTATCCGCGCGACCTTGCCGCACCAGCTTGCGCATGTATTCGCGGCCCTTATCCAGCAGGATTTGTTGATGTTCCGGCAATAATTTGTCGAACTTCTTTTTCGTAATTAAAATCGCGCCGGTCACATTTGCCAGCGGCACGTCCATCATGGTTTTGATGCGCGTGTGCCATTGCAGCGAAACGCAGGGCAGGGGAGGCACATAAACCGCTTCAATGAGATGCGTTTGCAGCGAAGTGAGCACGTCGGTCAGCGAGAGGGGTATTGCGCTGACGTTCAGCGCATTGAAGGTCGCTTCCGCAACCGGATCGCCTTCCCACATCCACATTTTTGTGCCGCGCAGGTCGTCTAGGGTTCGAATCGGCTTTTGCGCGTAAACATACGCAAAACCGACGTCCGCCCATCCTAAAATGACAAACCCTTTTTCTTCAAATTTCCGGGAGAATTCTTCGTAGAGCAGCGATTTAATATCATCAACCTCTTCATAATTTCGAAAAAGCATCGGCAATTCCATGATGCGCACTTCCGGCAAAATTTCGCCCAATCCCACGCCGGTAAATCCCGCGCTGTGGATTTGCCCGAAACGCATCTTTCGCAGCACGTCTTTTTCATCGCCCTGGATTTGGCTGGGATAAATTTTGAATTTGACTTTGCCGCCGGTCAGGGTTTTCACCTCGTTTGTATATTCGCGGAGCACTTTTAAATAGGTCGATCCTTCCGGGGCGACGGTTGCAAATTTGATCCGCTGCGAATGCCCGGTTTGGAACAGCAGTAGCAACAGTATTAGAAATGTAAATATTTTTTTCATAAAAGAATATCCTTTCTGCTTTGCGGACTAAAGTCCGCATTCCGGTTATAAAATATCGTCTTTTTTGGCAAGCAACGCTTTTGCCTTGCGTTTTGCAACGGCGGTCATCAACTCGTAGCCGGGTAAAATGTTCTCCGGCGCATCAATCACCTGCTTTAATAATCTATCAAACAAGGCTTCGTCCAATGTGGTGACGGCGTAATATTGCGCTTCGTAAACCTGGGCAATCAGGAATTTATTATCAGAAATGTTTATAGCTTTTTCAAAGTGATCCCGCGCCTTTTCAGGATCGCCGCCCAGCATTTTGGGAATCGAGCCGTAAGTGCTTCCCCAAAAAAGGTGAGCGGAACCGAAGAAAAATGTGTCATCCAATTCCAGCACCCGGGTCATCATCGCTTTTACTTTGCTTAGATCAAAAACCGCCTGCGGATTATCGCGATTGAGATTCACCCAACCGGCCCAGGCAAACGCGGTCCAAAACAACACCGCCACTTCGGATGTTTTAACCAAAGGCAGTTGCGCCACAAAATCGGCTTCTTTTTTTGGAATGCCATTTTTAAATGCCGTTGTTTTTTGCAGTCGAAGAAAACCGTAATCCCTTGCGCGTAAATAAATCCGGCTGGCCCGTTTTGGCGCATGATCGTCCAAAAACGCCAGGGCAAACCCGGCATAACCCTGGGTTAGCAACTCGAGAATCGTTTTATTTTTGGGATCGGCGCGGTGAAACCCTTCCAGCAATTTCAAATTAGCGGCAATGGCAGGCTCGGCAATTTCCAAATCCGGTTCCGAATAAAACGCTTCGATGCCATACGCAAAAAGTCCGCTGGTCGTTTTTAAGGCCAGCTTTTGCAGGCTGCATCCTGTCATAAATAGCATTAAACTTACCACTACAAAATATCGCATTTTACCTCGTATGATGCTTGCTTCAGATGAATGAATAATATCTGAATCCTGCCCATGGGAAGCAAGCGGAAATCGAGAATCATTTGACAAATTGCCGTCGCAAATGATGTGAATACGATAATTGTGCCAGATGGCAACCGACGTTGGTTTGAGAAGTTAAATTTCCTAATAAGGAGGCATAAGTCTTTTATTACATTCAATGGTTCGCTGCATTGAAGCGGCCGCGCGCCATTCCTTCGACAATTTAGCCGAATCGGTTCGACAAAATAAAAATGACTTTATTCAACGGGTTAGTCCTGAGCGATTGTATCCTCGCTGTTGCATCCCTGGTGCAACAAGCTAAGTATTTCACGTTCTTTTTTTATCATCCGAAGAACAATTTCCTTGAAAGTGATGTGCCCTTCCGTTTCGTGCAGCCCGGTTCTGAACCATTTTTCCGAGGGAAGTGAAGTCAGAAAGGCCAATAAGTCCTGCCGCAGTTGTTTAAAAATATCTATCATTTGTTCATAGGTCAGATCTACCTTGACCATTCGTTGTTTAATCTGATCGATCTGCAATTTTGGTAAATAGGGATTTTCAAGCTCAATAATCTTTTTAAGCCGCAGCAGGAAAATCTCATCCTGAATTTCGATGATCAGTTGCAATGTTTTTTTGCATTGGTTATTCGTGATCGGGTGTACGGATATATTTTGATTTTGAAGATTCGAAAGTTCCGTTGCAACGTTTAGAAAATCGCGGTACGAGTTCTCAAGTGCCTGAATTAAATCTTTGGGTTCCATAATTCTCCTCACAATGACAGGACACAACCATTTTCTGATTAAGATTTCTGCGTTTGTGATTGCGCGGTGTTCGACACAGACCTCTAAATAATTTTGCTCTGAAACTGCTAAAGTTGGTTTGCAGTGAAAAAAAAGTAGTTGTGTAGCAAGCGTTATGAAAGCCGTTGAAACGGCTGCAAAACATTCAGTTCTCTTATTAACACCGTCCCGGTAGCCGGGACGGTGTCAATGAGAAAAAAATCGAGCTAAAACAACCGTTTCAACGGTTTCTATATCCATAGCTACACAAATACAAAAAATGAAAAGCGGGAAAAAAATGCCGGAATACACGCTTGCTGAAATTGCCCAAAAAATTGGCGGTGAAGTTCATGGCGATGCAGATATTCGCATTCATGGCGTCGCCGAGATTGCCAGCGCCAAAAAGGGCGAATTGATTTTTTTGGCAAATCTCAAATATCGCGCTCAGTTGGAAAAAACCCAAGCCTCGGCGGTGATTATCGACGCGCAAACAACGGAAACGCCGTCATTACCGCACATTAAAGCCCCAAACGCCTACTTCGGTTTTTTACAAGCGTTTTTGCTATTCAACCAACCCAAACAGATGCTGCCGGCGCGCATTCACCCGACCGCCGTGGTTCACAAAACGGTTAAAATCGGCAGCGATGTAAAAATTGGCGCGCATGTGTATCTTGGGCGCGGCGTGGCGATCGGCGATCGCAGCGAAATATTCCCGAACTGCGTCATTTTGGATGACAGCAGCATCGGGGATGATTGCCGGCTTTATCCGCTGGTCAGCGTGCGCGAAGATTGCCGGATCGGCAACCGGGTCATCATTCACAATGGCGCAGTCATTGGCTGCGATGGCTTTGGATTCGCGCCGTACCAGGGAATATTTCATAAAATTCCACAGGTGGGGAAAGTGGTTATCGAAGACGATGTGGAGCTTGGCGCAAATGTCACCATCGACCGCGGCGCCCTGGGCGAAACCCGCATTTGCCAGGGCGTAAAACTCGACAACCTGGTGCATATCGCGCACAACGTTGTTGTTGGAAAACACACCGTGATGGCGGCGCAAACCGGCGTTTCCGGCAGCACAACCATCGGCGAAAACGTGATGATGGGCGGACAGGTCGGCGTCGTGGGGCATATTTCGATTGGCGATGGGGCCCGGGTTTCCGCCCAGGCCGGCGTTACCAAAGGCATTGCGTCGGGTAAAACCGTTTTTGGATCACCGGCGCGCCCGATCTTCAAAGCCCGGCGCATTGAAGCGACGCTCAACGAATTGCCCAAGATGCGCAAACGGTTGGCAATCTTGGAGAAAAAACTGGCAAAATTTGAAAAAGGAAACAATCAGCCATTATAACAATGCTTTTTGATTTCCACCTGCGAAAACTAACGAGGGGATGATATGCAAAACAATCAACAGACCATAAAAACGGACGCCTCCTTTTCGGGAATTGGCCTGCACACCGGGGAACGTTCGACGATTACGTTTAAACCCGCGCCGGAAAATCACGGCATCGTGTTTCAGCGCACCGACATCGAAAACGGTCCGGCAATACCGGCCGTGGTGGAGTTTGTCGTGCAGGACAATGCCATCGACAGCTTGCGCGGCACAAACCTGCAAAAAGATGGCTGCACGATTTATACCGTAGAGCATGTGCTTGCGGCGGTGGCCGGTTTGGCAATCGATAATTTATTGATCGAACTTTCCGCGTCAGAGCCGCCGGTCGGCGACGGCAGCGCCATGCCGTATGTCGATGCGCTGAGCGCGGCGGGCATTATTTCCCAGGATGCACCGAAAAATTTCCTGGTCATGGAGAATACGCTGCAATATCAAAACGAAAAACGCGGCGTCGATTTGGCTGCGCTGCCGCTGGATGATTTTCGCGTTACGGTGATGATTGATTATCAAAACCCGGCGCTGGGAAGTCAACACACCAGTCTGTTTTCTCTGGAAACGGAATTCATCAGTGAGTTTGCGCCGGCGCGAACCTTCTGCTTTCTGCACGAAGTGGAAATGTTGATTGAACAGGGGCTTATCAAGGGCGGTGATCTCGAAAACGCCGTGGTCATTTGCGATAAAGAATTGAAAGCAATCGATCATGCCAACGTTAAAAAGGCGCTGGGCATAAGCGGCGACGTATTTGTCGGCGAGAACGGCATTTTAAACAATCGAAACCTGCGATTTCCCAATGAACCGGCGCGGCATAAATTGCTGGATTTGTTGGGCGATTTGTATCTGGTCGGAGCGCCCATCAAAGGGCAAATTTTGGCGGCACGGCCGGGGCATCAAAGCAATATCGAATTTGCCCGTCGATTGCGCGAGGTGTATAAAAAACAACAGGTAACACGAAGATACCAGGACGTTGTCAAAAAGAATGTGGTATTCGACATCAATGCCATCAAACGCATTCTCCCGCATCGCCATCCCTTTTTGTTTGTCGATAAAATTGTGGAACTGGAACCGGGAAAACGCATCGTCGGGGTTAAAAATGTGACCATCAACGAAGAAATTTTTAACGGGCATTTTCCCGGTCATCCGATTATGCCGGGCGTACTGATTATGGAAGCTTTGGCGCAAACCGGGGGCATTATGCTGCTTGACGGCGAGGAAAATACGGAAGGAAAACTGGTTTATTTCATGGCGATGGACAAGGTGCGTTTCCGCAAACCGGTGTTTCCCGGGGCGCAGCTCGTTTTTGAGTGCGAACTGCTGCGAAAAAGAGCGACTTCCTGCAAAATGTCTGGCAAGGCTTATGTTGACGGGCAAGTGGTTGCCGAGGCGGAATTAATGGCTGCCATTGTTGACCGATAACCAGGTTTTTTAAGAGGTTAAGCATGACAAAAATTCATCCCGCCGCCGTTGTTCACCCGGGCGTGGAGTTGGGTAAAGATGTCGAAATCGGCCCCTTTTCAGTTGTTCATCAAGATGTGATCATTGGCGATGGCTGTAAAATAAAGTCTCATGTCGTTATCGATTCCGGGACGCGGTTGGGGAAAAATATTTCCGTTTTTAGCGGTGCAATGTTGGGAACGCCGCCCCAGGATTTGAAATACAACGGCGAAAAAACCTACCTGGAAGTGGGCGACAACACGGTCATCCGCGAATTTGTCACGCTGAACCGCGGTACGGCTCACAGCACCAGAACGATCGTCGGAAACAATTGTTTGTTGATGGCTTACGTACACGTTGCGCATGATTGCGTCATTGGCAACGACGTAATTATTGCCAACGCCGTAAACATGGGCGGACATGTCGTCATCGGGGATTTTGCGGGCATCGGCGGCATCACCGGCATTCATCAATTTGTGCACATTGGGCAACACGCCTTTGTCGGGGGCGGATACCGGGTCACAAAAGATGTGCCGCCATTCGTCCTGGCAATGGGAGAACCATTGCAATACGGCGGCTTAAACACAATTGGTTTAAAAAAGCACGGTTTTTCTTCACATGCAATGCTTTTGATCAAACGCGCTTATAAAATCGTCTTTCGCAGCGGATTCACCAAAAAAACGGCGCTCGGCAAATTGAGGGAAGATCTTGCAGATTGCCCGGAAGTACAGGCCATTGCCCGTTTTATCGCCCGAAGCGATCGCGGTATCATCAAAGGCGTCTGACCCTTCTTTCATCGCATCAGCACCATTCGCCGCGTGTCCGACAATTCACGATTAATCATCAGGCGATAAAAATAAACCTCTTCGGTTTGCGCCACGCCCGATTCATCCCTGCCGTTCCATTCCGCGAGGTGTTCGCCAAGCGGCAAAAATGTATCCAGCAGTGTTTGCAAATATTTTCCCGCGACATTGAAAATTTTGATACTCACCCGGGCCGGTTCCTTTAAACGAAAAGGGATTTTCGTGGCCGGGTTGAAGGGATTGGGAAAATTTTGGAGAAGCTCAAACTTCCGCGGCAGCAGCAATCCCCGGTCGGGAAGACCGGTAGCAGTGGGTTTGAATTGGTAAATCCGCCCGTCAAATGCACAGATAAACAGCTCA
>CAYVDX010000136.1:0-8248 GCA_964450485.1 uncultured Calditrichaceae bacterium | reverse complement strand
CCAAATCGTGGACCCGGCAATTTTCTTCGGCCAAATGGACACCAACGGCTCCACGCCGCGATGAGAAACCGCTGCGACGGGCAAATCTCCCCGCCGATTTGCGAACAGAATCTCGTAAATATTTTCTGAAAGCAGGGGAATATCGCAGGGCAGAATCGCAATCCGTTCGGTTTTTGCGGCTTGCAAAACCGTGTAAATACCCCCCAATGGACCGCAATCCGGCTGTAAATCAGGGATAATATCCGCTGAAACGTCAATAAATGGATCGGCGTTATTCACATTGAGCAGCACTTCTTCCGAAAGATTTTTGGCAAGCGCCAACGCATAATCAATCAGTCGTTTCCCTGCTAATTGGGCGGTCGCTTTTTGAGCGCCAAAACGTTTACTTTTTCCGCCGGCAATAATCGCCGCTGTTAATTCCGGTATCATTTTTCTCTCCGTCAAGCGCCCGGACGATAAAATAAAGCATCAAAGCAAATATTACCATTGCAATTTGTGATAAATGTTATTTTCAAATTGCCTTTTATGCAGTAATTAGTGATGTATTTTATCAAAAATATTCTATGTTCTTCATTTTTTTTAAACTTTATCAGTTCGAGGGAAAAGTGGAAGCGTATGATAATTTTACGATTTTGTTAGTCGAAGACGACGAAGGGCACGCCCGGTTAATTGAAAAAAACCTGCGCCGGCTGAATATCAACAACAAATTAATAAAAATTAATGACGGGCGCGAGGCGATCAACTATATGTTCCGCCAGGGACAATTTGCCGGCCAGGGGCCATTGCCGCCGCTCATCGTGCTGCTGGATATTAATTTACCTTCCCTGAGCGGGTACCAAATTTTAAAAACGATCAAAACGGATCGCCGCACCAAAAATGTGGTGGTGATTGTCGTTACGACAACTGAAAACCCGGTTGAAATTGAACGATGCTACAGCCTGGGGTGCAATGCCTACGTCACGAAACCGGTTGAATATGATCAGTTTGTCAAAACCATTCGCCAATTGGGCGGGTTTATGTCGATGGTCAAAGTCGCCTGATCCGCAGCTTGCCGCACAGGTTATTCCGGTTTTTTTCTCGTAACAAAGCTCCTGCTTTGTTACATCCTTTTCCGAGAAGCTTCGCTTTGGAACGCTCTCGTGGGAAAAAATTTGGTACGGAAATCCAGGTTTTTTGGAGTGAGGCATGTTTTCATTTCGCGAAATTTATGACATCAGCGTGCGATTGGGCGATGAAGCAATCGCTTATCCCGGCGACCCGGCTTTTGAACGAACGGTGTTCTGCGCCATCCCGGAAAGCGGCGTCTGCGAAATTAGCAAACTGAGCCTGTGCGCTCATTCCGGCGCGCATATCGATACGCCGGCCCATTTTTTTCAAAACGGCCGACGCATTGATGAATATCCCGTCTCTTCATTTATTCTCCCTGCGATAGTTGTTGAAATTTCAGATAAAAAAGTTATCCAGCCGGCGGATTTTTCCGAAGTCGGGCTTTGCGAAGGAGCCGCTGTATTATTCAAAACCGAAAATTCTCTCACCGGGATTTGCTGCAATGGCGCCTATTCAGACGATTACGTTTATCTCTCTCCGGAAGCCGCTGAATTTTGCGTGCAGCAAAAACTGTCATTAGCCGGCATCGATTATCTCACCATTGAACAGCCGGGAAATGACAATTTTCCCGCGCACAAAACTCTTCTCAAAAACAACGTTCTCATCCTGGAGAGCATCCGGCTTGACGGGATAAACCCCGGCGAATACACGCTAATTTGCCTGCCGCTGAAAATCAAAAACGGCGAAGCATCTCCGGTGCGGGCTGTTTTGTTGCGCTAACGCTCGCGTGTCAAACGCTTCTCAACCCGGGTCAATACAAAAGATTTTTATTGGAGTATGGCGAAACCGGTTGTATAATTTATGCAAGCAAGTGTTTGGATGTTTAACGGTATTAATCGCAACAAAACAGATCCGCAAATATTTTCAAGCTTCAAAACACTTGTATTATCAAAGGGAAAAGATATGTCAAAAAATAAACGGCAAATACCTGACACATTCAATTCCCACGAAGAAATACAAGATTTTTGGGAACATCATTCTACCGCTGATTTCTGGGATGAAATGGCAGATGTGGAGATGGAACTTTCGCCTGATTTAAAATCCAGAATCGAATTAAAAAAACTGTATCGAATCCTGGGTCTTTCACCCGGGCAAATCGTTGAAATCGAGGAAAAAGCAAAAAGTGAAAACACAAACAGCAAACAATTAATATGTAAGTGGGTTTTAGAGCACATTTAAAAACTCAAAAAAGAGGAGGGTGTTGGCAATGGCTAAATGGTTTGGGAAAAAGAATGAAAATGATGAAAATCCACAAAATATAGGCGGAGAATTGGATCAATCCGCCAGTGAAGAAGTGCAGCGAGTCGTGGTTACCGAGGCAGCACAGGAGAAGCTGAATCAGTTGATCCATGGCGCGGAATCGCCGGTGCTGGGCATTCGCATCATTGCGGAAGCTGCTTCGCCGATGAATCCGGAATATCAACTGGCATTTGTGCAACAAGGCGAAGATTTTGAAGACGACACGGTTTTGGAGCTTGATGGCTTGAAAGTGTATATCGACGCGGATAGCCTGGAATATATTGATAATGTTAAGCTTGATTTTATCACCAGCGGCGCGGGCGGCGGATTTCGCATCGATAAAGTTACCCAGACCGCCACGGTTGAAGGTCCGCTGGCGGAAAAATTGCAGCAAATTATCAATGAGCAGATTAACCCGGCACTGGCCCTGCACGGCGGGTTTGTCAGCTTGATTGACGTGAAAGACAGCACCGCTTTTATTGAATTGGGCGGCGGCTGCAAAGGCTGCGGCATGGTTGACGTAACGCTGAAGCAGGGCATTGAAGTGATGATCAAGCAGAATCTGCCGGAAATCACGGAAATTTTGGATACCACTGATCACGCCAGCGGTCGAAATCCCTATTATCAACCGTCGAAGTGAGCGTGTTCCCACTCAACATTCTGCTAATTTCCATTTATGAATTGGGCCGCCAGCCCTTTGGGTTGGCGTCTCCGGCAGCCTGGCTGCGAAACGCCGGTTTTACCGTTGCTGCCGTGGATTGTGCGGTGCAGCCGTTCCCGGAATCGCAGGTTCGGGCGGCTGACGTGATTGCGTTTTACGTGCCGATGCACACGGCCACGCGGTTGGCGGTCGATATGCTAAAATCCGTCAAGCAGCTAAACCCGGGGGCGCACATCTGTTTTTACGGGCTTTACGCACCGTTAAACGCGCCGTTTTTACGCGAATCCGGCGTCGATGCAATGCTCGGCGGCGAATTCGAGGAAGGACTGCTCAGGCTCTGCCAACGATTGGCCGGCGTTCGGGAAAAAAAGTCGCCAAAACAAGCGCGCGCGCCTCACAATTTTACCCCAACGCAAACGCTGATTTCGCTGAATCGCCAGCAATTCCTCACGCCGGATCGCAGCGATTTACCAGATTTGGAAAATTATGCCAAACTGTGCCGCGGTGATCAAACCCGGGTTACCGGTTACACGAAAACGACCCGCGGCTGCAAATATCACTGCCGCCATTGCCCGATTGTGCCGGTGTACGGCGGGCAATTTCGGGTTGTGCAGCGCGATGTGGTGCTGAACGATATTCGGCAGCAAGCAGCAGCCGGCGCGCAGCACATCACCTTTGGCGATCCGGATTTTTTCAACGGGCCGGGACATGTGATGCCCATTGTCGAAACGCTGCATAAAGAATTTCCCCGCCTCAGCTATGATGTCACCATTAAAATATCGCATCTTTTGAAGCACGCGGCGCTGTTGCCGGTGCTGCGCAGTACCGGCTGCATTTTAGTGACCAGTGCGGTGGAATCGCTGGACAATCGCATTTTGAAAATTTTTGATAAAGGACATTCCCGGGAAGATTTTTTTCGGGTTGTAAAAATGTTTCGGCAAGTGGGATTAACATTGAATCCAACCTTTGTGGCATTCAATCCCTGGACGTCGCTGGAGGGTTACCGGGATTTTTTGGCGACGATCGCCCGGCTGAATTTGGTTGAAAATGTATCGCCGGTGCAGTACGCCATTCGATTGCTGATTCCTGAGGGATCGGGGCTTTTGGCATTACCGGAAACCCGGGCAGTGCTGGGGCCGTTCAATCGGGAATTGCTGAGTTACCAATGGCGGCACCCGGATTCGCGTGTTGACGATTTCCAGCGGGAGATAATGGAAATTGTCAACCGCGGCGTTGCGCAAAACGCTGCGCGATATGATATTTTTGGTGAAATTTGGCAATGCCTGAATCGCCAATTAGCGGAAGACATTCCCCCGCCTGAATTGAACGCGACCGTTTCCCGCGTGGAAATTCCCTATCTCAATGAGCCCTGGTATTGTTGAGCGGAGCCGCTGGAAGAGCAGTTTGCTCGAATATTATAATTGGGCAGTTTTACTTATCCCGCCAGGCTTAGGTTTAACTTCGGGTCATCATCACCGGTTAATGTCGAATGGAAGATAAGGGGATTCCGCTCCGGATCGCCGGGGCCGGCGCTGCGAATGCAGGAAGTCCCCGATTCGCAGTGCCTTAGTAACAACGAAAAAAAAATTCCGCATTTGTGGAATAAAGATGAACAGTTACCTCAATGGAACGATCGTTTTAGCCCGGGCAAATGAGGAAATTGTTTTTTCAGCGTTACTTATCAATTATTTTTCGCCATTTTTTGGCAAAAAAATGGGGTATTGAGGTGTTGGGAGAATTGAGAGAATTGGGAAACCAAACCTGATTAATTCATAAATACGTTTTTGGGCAGAATAATTAAGGGCGGAATGATTATTTTTTATGAATTTAATGATTCCGCCAACAAATCATTCCGCCGAATCCTTTATTACCCGAAATTTTTAAGATAAAATCAAATATTACAGTACGTTAAAATCACTTTAAATAAAACCTGTGCATAATGCAGGCTAATATCCCAATTTCCGAATACCCTTCTACCTATCGGGTTCTTGCCTGTCCCTTTGGGGGCTTGTCCGGGTTTGGTAATGCGCGGTGATTTCAGCGCCATCGCATCTGCGAATACCCGAAAATTTTCATTGAATTTTCAGCAAGCTGCCGTCGGCATCAACTCGGAAGTTTCATGCGAAATTTCTTTGATTCTAACGAAAAACCTTTGTAGATTATTTATCGATTAAATTCGTGAAAATTTAACTTTCAGGCAAATTGATCGATGCATTCACATATCAATTTGCATTCGATGACGCTCTTTGAACCCTGTTTGATAATCAGCGTAGTCGTGGAAAATAAGCATTAAATATTCAGCAAATTCTGCCTGAATATTAGCTCCGATTGTAATGCGTGTCAAATTGATCCAAGCATGTGAAAAGGCAGGCGTGATGAAATCAAACGGTCGTATCAGAAAACCGGCCAGCCAATCAGAAAATGATGTTCCGCGTTTGGCGCGTGCATTGCGGCATGCACAAGAAGGGGAATTTCACCTGGCATTGTATGATTCTGAAGACACGTTAAAAACGATTTTTAAAACGCTCGCCCCGCTGCTAAATCAACAAGCAAATACCCTGACATATAAATCATCCCCCAAAAACAAAACATTTTGGAAAAAGGTTTGCGATTCCGCGCGGACACAAATTACGCTCGTCAAAAATTTACACAAATTAAAAGACGGCGATGACAATGAATACCCGGGTGAAGCGCTCGATATGTTCGATCAGGCCATGCCATCCGCGCATTTAAAAAAACCGCTGGTTTTTTTCCTGCCGATTCAGGCCTGGCCGTTTTTTAAGGAATCCGCGCCATATATTTGGCAGCGCCGCACAAGCTTGTATTTGCTCGAAGAAGCGGATTTGGATCGATTCAGACGCGGTTTTTACCTGATCGATTATTTTGCTGATACACAGCATTATCGTGTCTATGAGGAAAAACAGCAAATGTTATCGCTGTATAAATTGCTGTTGAAAGAATATCTAAAGCCACAATTTGAAAATGAGCTTTTGCTCAGATTTTCAATATTTGGGAAATTTGCTAATTTGTATTTTAAATCCGGCGATTTTCCCCAATCATATTTTTATATGAAGCGGCAAAAGGAATTACTACGAGTGCTCCACAACAGTAAATTATTGCCGGAAATTTTGAATAATATCGGCATTTTGAACCATAGGTTGAGCAAGCATGACGAAGCGTCGGAGTGCTACCAAAATGCCCATAAAATCGCTGAAAAGAAACTTCGTGGAAGCAATCATCCGGCCAAAGCCGTGATTTTGAGTAATATTGGCGAGCTGTCCTATGAACGCGGTGACGAAATCGACGCTTTTGTAAAAACGCGCAAAGCGTTGCGAATGGCTGAAGCAAAGCTTGGCGCCCGCCATGAATTTTTGATCCCGCTGTTGATAAAATTTGCCCGAACCTGCCGCGTCAGGGGTGATTACGCGGATGCGTTGGATCATTACCGGCGCGGTTTGAAAATTGTTGAAAACAAATTAAATATTGACCATCCGTATATGTCGGTCATCCTGGAACAAATCGGCATGACTTATTATTTTCAAAAAAAATATGATATTGCTCAACGCTATGTTTACCGGACGCTTGAGCCGTTGGAACACGCCATGGGTCCGACACATCCATACCTGGGGTTGCTGCTCAACAATGTGGGCGTCACCCATTTTTACAGCGATAGCCCTGAAAGAGCCTTGAAATATTATCGCTGGGCGCTTGACATTCGAAGCGAAAGAGTCGGCGAGAATGATATTGTCATCGGCTATATTTACGAAAATATTGCCCGCCTTTACCGGGCACTGGGAGACCGGGAAAAGACGCGACGCTTTTTAAAAAAAGCAGAAAAAATTTTGCAAAAACATCATTTTGTACATCAATCCCAAGACAAAGATAACGAACGAAATATCCAAAATTTGGCGTCTGAACCGGCGCGGTGATGCAAAAAATCAATGCGTCATCAAAAGGGTGAATGGCAAGCCTGTCGCTTATTGGGCGATAAAATTAAACAAACAGGACGTTTTAACATGCGGGCAGTGGTAACCGGGGCAAGCGGTACTGTCGGAACCGCACTTATTGACTATTTGAAGCACAAAAAGATCACGGTTGTTCGCTGGAACCGCGGCGAAGTGCCTATTGATGCGTATTATCCAATGGAAGATTTTTTGCGCGCCGTCCGTCCTGATATTTTTTTTCATCTGGCGATTGCATCAAAGAGCACCGGCCGGGAAAATGAAAACTGGCTGGTCAATTATGAATGGCCCAGCGAATTAGCCTGGATTTCCCGCATTTTGAATTTCACCTTTGTTTTTACCAGTTCAGTAGCTGTATTCTCCGATCACGCCAAAGGCCCGTTTACCCTGGAATCCCAACCGGATGCCGCCGATGGGTACGGAAACGAAAAGCGGATGGCGGAACAGCGCGTTCTTTTCCAAAATCCCGACGCAAGGATTGCCCGTCTGGGCTGGCAAATCGGCGATGCGCCCGGTTCCAACAACATGGTTGATTATTTACACAAAAAGATGGCGGAACATGGCGAAATTCACGCCAGCACCCGGTGGCTGCCATCCTGTTCGATGCTCGCGGACACGGCGCGGGCGCTTTTTCAGATTGCCCAAAAATCGCCGGGGTTATACCAGGTGAATGCAAATGATCGCTGGAGTTTTTATGAAATCGCCGATGCCTTGAATAAAATTCACGGCAACCCGTGGAAAGTTACACCGGTGGAAGATTTCGTTTATGACCAGCGGATGATCGACAAGCGCGTAAAAATTCCGCCGTTGGAGAAACGGTTGAAGACCTTGGCTTCCCCGCCTAATCTCTGATTCTCACTCGGCTTTCTTCAACAATCCACAAATGCTCTGCGATTTTTTCCCGACTTAATAGCGGCAAGACCGTTGAAAAAGCGTCGATAATTTGTTACTATTCAGCTATTACGATTTTGGGCTGTTACAACACAGTTTTTCCTGAAATCACCGCGTAAAAACCTTGAAGGTTTATTTACAGGTTTTAAATTTCAGTACCGGACAGTTTTTTTAATTAGATCAATTTTTTGCAGATTTGTCATGCCCGAATGCTTTAATCGGGCATGACAATTGGTTCAAATTTCATCATTTTCAAAATGTGTCCGGTACTGAAAATTCTAATTAACTTGACAATGTTAAATTTCAAAGGATTTCGACAGGATCAACAGTATTTACATGATATTTCAAAAGAATGATCAACAAATCTTTAAATAATAATCCTGTTTAA
>CAYVDX010000135.1:0-8255 GCA_964450485.1 uncultured Calditrichaceae bacterium | reverse complement strand
GCTGTAGCGCGAAGTGATTTCCCGGCGAAGCCGTTTTACTTCATTTTTCAGATTTTGCTGTTCAACGGCATTTTTTACCACGGAAAGCAATTCGTCATAGTTGACCGGCTTGGCTAAATAGTTGATTGCGCCCAGTTTCATCGCCTGAACCGCCTGCTCAATGGTTCCATGTGCCGTCACGACAATCACCGGCACATCGATCAGCCATTCGCGCATCTTCGCAAGCAGATCAAGCCCGTTCAAATCCGGCATCAGGTAATCGACGATCACCGTGTCGAACGATTCGCTGCGCAATTTTTGAAGGGCCATCAACCCGTTTCCGGCGGTTTCAACGCGATACCCGGCTTGCCGGAGGTTTGCATCCATCACTTTTAAAATGGCCGGCTCGTCATCAATGACTAAAATCGTATGCTTGTTTTTCATTTTTCCTGGGTTTAAGCGGGAGGCTTAGAATAATTTCAGATCCTTCCCCACATCTACTGGTAAATTCAATGGCGCCCTGGTGATGTTCGACAATCTTTTTTACAATTGTTAACCCCAATCCGGTTCCCTTCGTTTTGGTGGTAAAAAACGGGTTAAATATCTGAGTACATTGGGCTTGCTCAACACCGCAGCCATCATCACAAATTTTTAATATCACCGATTTTTCGCCGTCCTTATAATAATTTTCCGAAACCGACGCGAAAATTTGCAAATGTCCACAGGGCGCCATCGCGTCAATGGAATTCAGAATAATATTGACCAACGCTTGTTCCATTTTATGTTCATCCAAGGGTATGGCCGGGATATCGTTGGGTATTTTTGTATCAACGGAAATCTGCTTTTGTGATAATTGCGGCTTGGTCAGGATCAGCGATTTTTTGATCACATCCTGCAAATTCCCGGGATGAAAAACCGGCGGCAACGGTTTCGATAAATTCAGAAGTTCGGTTGCCACATGGTTCACCCGCTGAATCTGTTCTTCAATCAAATCCAGGTAGGATTCCACATCGGCATTGTCGATTTTGCCGCGCAAATAATGGGTTGCGCCGCCGATTGCACTCAAGGGATTCCTGACCTCATGGGCAATTTTTGCGGCCATTTCGCCGATTTCCGCCAGCCGCCGGGCGCTTTCCAGCCGCGCCTGCATTTGCACCGCGTCCGTCACATCCTTGATATATTCGATAATCTGCTCGACTTCCCCCTTTTCATTATAAAGTGGGAAATCATGGATTTCCAAAATGCGCTCATCATCGCCGCCGGCAAGGGATTTTGTGCAGTATGATGTTACATGCTTTCCATCCTTGAAGGTAATGTTCGCCCGGCAAAAGCTGCAACGTTGCGGCGAACCGTTGCACATTTCGTAACAATGCTGTCCCTGGATTTCTTCAAACGATCGCCCCATAAAATTCTGAATCACCGGGTTTGCACCGACGATCCTGTAGTCCTTGTCCAGCACCATAATACCGTCGGAAATACCGTTGAGTATCGCTTCCAGCTTGGTTTTCCGCTGAAAGGATTCCTGGGAAATTCGCTCTGCTTCCTCTTTGGAGCGGGTCAGCGCTTCAATATTTTCCCGTAAATTTTGCAGCATGTGATGAAAGCCTTCAAATAGCCGGTCCATTTCATCCATCCAGCCGCTTTGATGGAGTTTCTCAATTTTCACATCGAGATTACCCTGTTGAACCTGGTAAATTTTTTCGGTTAAATAGATGACCGGTTGAATCATAAATTTGGTTAAAACAAACACGCCAGTGACGCCGATAAGAATGTAATAAAGAGCCACTCCGACCAGGTAAACCGGCGAATAAGCGTTACCGGAATTCAACAACAAATGAAGCGCGACACTTCCCAACAAGGTTGTTATTACAATTGCTGTTATGGAAATGGCAATAAATTTATATTTAAAACCGGTATGTCTGAAGGCCATAACGCAATCCCTGATTTTTTTTATTGATTTATATATTCGTTATTGATACATATCCCGGATTATGAAAGCCAAACAAGTTGAGAGTCGCCAACGCAGGTATTGAGATTGTAAATATAGCAATTTTGCCAATCCTTTGCAAATTATAAACACGTCCGCTATATTTAATATCAAACGCAAACCAACCCGGATTGGAAAATGAACAAACAACTCATCGATCTCAGCCACGCCGTAGAAGAAGGACTGATCACTTACAAAGGACTACCCGCACCGCTGATCTGCGATTATCTCAGCCGGGAAGCATCGCGGGAGCATTATGCGCCGGGCACGGAATTTCACATCGGTAAAATCGAAATGGCGGCCAACACCGGCACGTATGTCGATTCCCCATTTCATCGCTACCCCGATGGCAGGGACCTCTCCGAATTGCCATTGGAATCGCTGGCGCATTTGGACGGCGTCGTGATTCGCGCAGCCGATTTGCCCGATCGCGCCATCGACGCGGATTTTTTTCGCCGCGCGGATGTGGCCAATCGCGCGGTGCTGGTGCACACCGGCTGGTCAAGGCATTGGAAAACCGATCAATATTTTGAGGGACATCCCTTCATAACCGAAGACGCCGCCGTTTACCTGCGAAATGCCGGGGCTAAATTTGTCGGTATCGACTCGCTGAACATCGACGACACCGCTGACCTGCGTCGCCCGGTGCACAGCATTTTGCTAAAAAGTGACATTCCCGTGGGCGAACATTTTACAAATTTATCGGCCTTGCCGGACCAGGGTTTCCGGCTGTATGCCGTGCCCGTGAAAGTGAAAAATTTCGGCACGTTTCCGGTGCGCGCATTTGCCGTTGTTAATTTGGATAATAATTGACAATACATGGACGCAGAGCGCCCGGGCTGGGCGTTCGAGACAGCGCGTCGAACGAGTTATTTACCTGTTCTCCACACCGCTTCATAAAAATGTCAGGTACTGAAAACAAGACATGATACGATTGGCTTCCAACAAAGATAGCGCTGAAATCATCGCGATCATTGACGAGGTGTTCCGCGAATACGGCGACCGGATATTTTTGGAAGGCGTGGATAAGGATTTATTGGATATAGAGCGAAATTATCTGCAAAAAAACGGGGCGTTTTGGGTTTATATTTCCCATGGCAAAATCGTCGGCACAGTTGCTGTTGTTAACGATGAAAACCATTGCGCCGAATTAAAACGGGTATATCTCAAAAAGAATGTGCGCGGCAGCGGCATTGCCGACAAAATGCTGAAAACCGTTTACGAATGGTGTCGAAATCAGGGTGTTACCAAATTATATTTCTGGTCGGATATTCGATTTACACGCGGGCATCAATTTTATGAAAAACATGGGTTTAAGAAAGGCGATATCCGCTCGATGAACGATGGTTATGCGCCGTACAAAGAATATTATTTTGAAAAGACGCCGGTGGTTTCTGAAAAAAACTGAAAAAACGCTGGAGGTTTCAAAAACCTCCAGCGTTTACTCTATTCTTTCTGCAAAAGCGTATCCGCCGGCCAATTTTTCCATTCTTCTAAGTTTAGTCGGACACTGCCGACAATCACTTTCATTTTCGCATGAAGCGGTACATGTTGCGATTCCGAGGAAAACCAGCCCTTAAATCCTTCTTTAAGACCCGCAATGCCCACAAATTTCATTTTTCCATCGAGATAGTAACCAGGCACTTTTTTGCCGTTTGCTTTTACTTCCTTCAACTCCCCGGTGAAATTGATCAATGTTTTCCGATAAACGTTATAACTAAAAACCATAACATCTTCCGAGATTTTTTTTCGGACATTTGCCCGGGCAAAATACAACAATGACAATCCGTCCTGGGTGTTGGCAATCAATTTTGTGGTTGAGTCCAAAACAGCGATCGTATCATCTTTAAATTCCCGGGTCATCTTCATATAAATAGTGCTGTCATTATAATTCATATCGTAAATTGTATGTAAAATGTGATCGCCTCCTTTTTCCCACGATTCCAACCGGTGCGAATACATGGCCTCATCAATGTAACTATCGAAAATATCATCAAAATTCACGAATGGAATCCCGGCAGATTTCATGTGCATCCGGCAGTGATAAACCGGGCGGCCGCGCAATGTGTCTTTGTTAAGAACATTGAACCTCAAAGTGCCGACAGTTAGAAATGAATATTTAACTTTATAAAACAGCTCCTCCCCTACTTGCCAACGAAAATCTGTGTGTGTAGATAGGCTATCAACTTGCTCTTCTGCATTTAGTGAGCTTGAAACCAATGCAATTAACATCAAGACCCAGCAGGTGTAACGGCGTTTTTCCATTTATTAGCCTTTCAAACAGATTCGTTTCTCTTGAGATGATTGGTTCAACGGGAATCAGGATTTTTTTTTTATGGTCTTCCAACAAAGTGATTATATTGCCAACCTGCTATTGTGAAAAAATTTGTTCAGCTTGGGTTGGATTTGGATACTATTTATTCTCAATCCAACTAAAGGTGTAATTCTCATTCTCAAATTCCAGTGCTTCGGCGGTGAGTTGCAAGGGACGAAAAGTATCGATCATCACCGCTAATTCTTCGGTTCGTTCCTTGCCGATGGATGCTTCGGTCATGCCGGGCTGCGGCCCGTGGGGCATGCCGTAGGGATGCAGTGTAAAATCATAAATATCAACGCCTTTGCGGCTCATAAAATCGCCATCAACGTAATAAAGCACTTCGTCGGAATTCACATTGCTATGGCTGTATGGCGCGGGAATTGCCTGGGGATGATAATCGAACAATCGCGGCACGAACGAGCAAATCACAAAATTCCATCCTTCAAAAGTCTGGTGAATCGGAGGCGGCAAATGCACCCGTCCGGTGATCGGCTCAAAGTCGTTGATATTAAAAATCCAGGGATAAACACAGCCATCCCAACCCACCACGTCGAAGGGATGAAACGCGACAATGTGTTTATTCAACTGATCGCGCACCTTGACCCGTACTTCAAATTCACCGGTTTCTTCGTGAGTTTCCAACGTTTGCGGCACGCGAATATCCCGTTCACAAAACGGCGAATGCTCCAAAAATTGCCCGTATTTATTCACATATCTTTTGGGCGGCCCGATTTGACTGGGCGCTTCCATGGTGAGAAACCGGTGACCGCTCCCCTGCAAATCCATTTTCCAGGTGACGCCGAACGGGATGACAATGTAATCGCCCGGGCCAAAATTCAATTTGCCGAATTGGCTGCGCAAAACACCTTTTCCTTCGTGCACAAACCACACTTCGTAGGCCTGTCCGTTGCGATAAAAGTAATCCATCGAGGCTGTGGGACGGCTGACGCCAACAGCCACGTCGTTATTGCCCATCAGCACGCGCCGGCCGCTGACGGGATCGCCGCCGGCGGGAAATTCCTTCGTCACCAACTGGCGATGTCGCAGCGCCCCAAATTCAACATAATTCGGGCGTAAATCCGCTACTTTTTCGACGCGCAAAACCTGGGTGGGCATGTGATGATGGTAAAGAATGGATTGTATCCCGGAAAACCCTTCCATTCCCATCACTTCTTCCCGAAAAAGACCGCCATCCGGCTTGTGATACGTGGTGTGGCGTTTATGGGGAAGCGCGCCCAATTTATGATAAAATGGCATGAGAAACTCCTTTCTCAAGTTTAGAATCAGTAAATAACAACTTGTTAGACTCGATTAAACCTGTCAATCCGGCAATCTTTTATGCCGTAATTTCCTTTATTTAGCTTCCGGTATTTTTCCGAAAAACAGTGGAAAAAACCGGAACGACCGCCTTACAAATTTCCCCGGCGCTGCTGTTCAATTTCAATGCTTTCAAACAGCGCCTGAAAATTTCCCTGGCCAAAGCCCTGCGATCCATGTCTTTGGATGATTTCCAAAAACAGTGTCGGGCGATCCTGAATCGGGCGGGTAAATATCTGCAACAAATAGCCCTCGTCGTCGCGATCTGCTAAAATGCCTAATTCAGTGATTTCCGCGTAACTTTCATCGATCTCGCCAATGCGTCCGGGCAATGCGTCATAGTAAGCCATGGGCACGCGCAAAAATTCCAACCCGCGTTTTCGCAACTCGCGCGTGGTGCGGATAATATCCCCGGTGATCAAGGCAATGTGCTGCACGCCCGGGCCGATATTATAGTTGAGATATTCCTCGATCTGGCTTTTCTTTTTGCCCTCGGCCGGTTCATTGATGGGAAATTTAATTCGTCCCGAACCGTTGGACATCACTTTGCTCATCAACGCTGAATATTGGGTGGAAATATCATTCTCATCGAAATGGATAATTTGTTTAAAACCAAGCACTTCGTGGAACCAGTTCGCCCAATGATTCATCTTTCCTAATTCTACATTTCCAACGATATGATCGATAGCCGCGAGGCCGGTGGGTTGAACCGTGGGATCGTCCGGCAGCGCTTCGTAGCCGGGCATAAATGCGCCGGAATAATCGTTTCGCTCCACAAAACGCACCAGGGTTTCACCAAAGCACTGGATTGCCGCGGTGCGCACAATGCCGTTTGCATCTTTGTGTTCAACGGGCCTTTCAACGCTTTTGCCGCCGCGCTTGGTGGTTTCCCGCCAGGCTTTTTCCACGTCATCAACGGTCAGCGCAATAGTTTTGACGCTGTCGCCGTGCATCATTGCATGCACCGACATGGGATCGTGCGGATTATACGGCGTTTTCAGCACAAAACGGATTTGGTTTTGCTCGACAATCCAACTGGCATAGCGCCGGTTTCCGGTTTCAAGACCGCTGTATGCCGCAGGCTTGAAGCCCAGGTTTTTCCAGAAAAATGCCGCTTGTTTGGCATTTCCCACCCAAAACTCGACGTGATCCACGGCTTTGAGCTTGAGAAAATCACTCTCTTCCTCAATGGCGTGAGATTTCTTTTGATATTCAGCAACTGCTTCCATAAAAAGTCCCCTTATTTTTTTAACTGATAATCCATTTCTCCATTCAACGGAATTTTGGTTTGATACTTCACGGTCGATAAAACAAATAATGTGCGAATTTTGCCAAGATTCGATATTTCCGAAAGCCGCTGCACCAAAAATTTTTCATACTGCTGCATATTATCGACCACAACTTTCAGCAGATAATCCTCTTCCCCGGCGATGTGATAACATTCCAGAACTTCCGGCATTTGCTGGATTTCAATATTGAATTGGCGCAACGCGTTAGTGGAATGTTCCGCCATTGAAATAGCGATAAAAGCCGTGGTATCCTTTCCCACTTTTTTGTGATTCAGCAGCGCAACGCGCCTGGAAATGACGCCGCTGTTTTCCAGTTTTCTCACCCGTTCGAGCGTGGTTGCCGGGGCCAGCCCGATTTGATTGGCAAGCTCGGCATTGGTGATTGAACCGTTTTCCTGAAGAATATCGAGGATATTCCTGTTAATTGTGTCGATATTTTTCATTCGCAGAATTCCGAATAATATTTTGATATATTTAAATTATATCTAATAACATACGGATAATTAATCTGATTTGTCAATATAAATTGTTTTTCGATCTATTTTCTAACTTTCAAATGCAGTAAATTGCTTTTTTCATTGACAGACGACTTTTCGCCATTCATCGATAAAAAGCGCTCGTTCATCGAATTTGGTTCGCTAAAATGTGGATATTCGCGTAAATTTTTTGCGAATGAATGATAAACAACGCGAGTCATCGACAAATAGCGACTTTTCCATGAAACTGAAAAGCAACTACAAACGCCCGGAATTTTGGCTGCTCGCAGTGCTGTTGATTTCACTGGCGATGCGGTGGCTAAAAATATTGCGGATTTCCCCTGACCGGCTGGTAGAAACCTACTGGCCGCTGCTGTTTGTGCTGGCGGGTATTTTTTTGCTGACCAGCGCCGGATACCGCGACGTCGGTTCTTCTATTTTGCTGATTTTTATGGGCGTCTTGCTTTTTATGATTCAAACGGATATTATAACCTGGGAATATCTTCAACAGGATTTCCCCACGCAGGTTCTAAAAATGATTTACTCGTTATTTGACATAGCGAGCCATACTTTACAATTAACCCTGGGAGCAAAATCATGAGTAATAATGGATTAATGGGAAAACCGAACTTCTGGATCAGTATCACTTTGATTGGTCTGGGGGTTGTTTTTCTGCTGCAAAACCTCGGTTTTTACTATTTTGACGATTTGTGGGATTACTGGCCGCTGCTGTTTGTCGTCATGGGTTTTGCCAAGCTAATCGATTCAGGCTTCAAGGATTGGATTTCCGCGGGCGTGCTGATGCTATTCGGGTTTTTCCTGCTGATGCTAACCCTGGATTATCTTGATTTTGCGGATGTGTGGGATTTATGGCCGCTGATCCTGATTTA
>CAYVDX010000134.1:0-8287 GCA_964450485.1 uncultured Calditrichaceae bacterium | reverse complement strand
ACATTATCTCGAACAACAGTGTGTTTTCAATTTATTGGTGCTACACAAATACAATGTGAGTATTTCTGCGTCTTAAGATAATTTTCAGTCACGTTACCCGACAAACCCGGGATGAAAGTTGACAAAAAGATTTAATACCCACGCAGTAGTGGATGGCACGCCGCCTCTACTTTTTGAAAAATCCGTTGGGTTTCGGCTTGCCCGCCTGGGGGCTGTTCCGGTTGGGCAGAAAGGTATAATTTACATGATTTGACAATTATCTTTCTCCATTTTTTATCATCATTGTTCTGTTTTTAATCACAAGCCGAAATTTCTCACCAAAAATTTATCCGATCACTAATATTATCAAAATATGATTCGACAATATTAGCAATCAGGAGGATAAACATGAACGTCGAGAATGTTGACGCCTTGGAAAAAAAAGGCGAAAAGCAACCATTTTTTATTCAAGAAGCCCTTTGCCCGGTTTGTAAAACAAAATCCGAGCATTATTACTTGCGTGACCGGACATACACGATTTGTAAACGTGAAGATGATTATTTCATCAGCGAATATACCTGGGCTGAACCGGGGTACGGACGCTACAGCCTGCATGCGTTTGGATTGTGGCACTGCACAAATTGCAAATATACCGATGATCGTAAAATGTTCATTCAAAAGGAGATACAGCAAGGCAGGGCGCAGCTTGATTATTTGAAAAAAGAATTGATGGCAAAAAAGGAAAACGGCGACCCGTTTATTGAAAAAATTTGCCAATTTATCGATTACCCGACGCATGATATTCGAACGGTTTTAAATCTTTCCCTATTAGCAACGTATCTACATACTTTACCCGAAAAAATTTATCGGAATGAAGATAAAGTCGCCAAACATTACCTAAGAACCGCCTGGCTGTTCCGGCTTGCTTCCCAAAAGCCAAATATTGAAGATATTAAGAAATTCTTATCTTCGTATTCGAGTATTTTTGAACGTCTGCAATCGAATGTAATGAATTCGTTGGCTTCGGTGGAGGAGCTTAATCAATGTGTCGTTGATCAAAACAAAATAAACAATGTCCATCAGCAATGGCTGGGGATTTGGGACAGGCATTATAGTGATTTGACGACAAATTATAAAACAATGTGCATGTCCATCGATTCTGTTATCACTATAATGAGAACTTACTATAAAATTAGCACCGAATTGAAGGAGGAAGCATTAGAAGCGGACAAGGATCTTCTGAGCTCGGCTTACGAGGAGTATGAAAAATATCATGATTTTTTAGCGGATTTGAAAATATTCTGGCCGGATATTTCCGTGAATGAAAAAGACGCTATTAAAAACGCAATATTACATTTTGAGAGCGCCCTGAATTCAAAAACTTATGAATTCGACAGTCTGAAAAAATTTAAAATACTCGAGTTGATTATCGCGTTGGCAGAAAAATCACAAAGTTATGCAAACGCACTCGATTATTGTGACCAATTAGCCGGGCTTGCCACAAATTTCCAAAAGAATATTGCGAAACGCCTGAAAAAACAATATGTTATCGAAGATGAAACCGTTGATCCCGAGCACATGAAATTGCTAATACGGCGGGCGCAGGACATCCTGCGGCGGCTGAGAGTCAAGAAAGAACGTATAAAATCGTCGAAAATTCGTCACGATGAGGTCGTTGCCCAGCAAGTTTTTGGCAGCCATCGCGATTTGGATATTGAGGTGCTTGAAGAAAAGCTAAATGAAGCGCACATTGATCAGTCGGTGATTTATCAAATTGTCGAGGAGAAAAAAAATACCCGGAAAAAAGGAATTTTTGATCTCTTCAAGCTTTAGTTTTAAAACTGGCCGCCAATCTCAAATTTAATCTCAAAAGCGGAGTGATCTTTTTTTCCCGCAATGTCGTCTCCAAAAAAAGTAAGGCGATATTGCGGTCGAATCGTCACAAAAAAATCCTTCCGTGTCGTGACATCCACGCCCAGCCCAAACACGATGTTATAGGTAAATTTATATTCATTATCCGGCTTGATCAGCCGACTTTGGTTCCCGTCAATCACCTGCCGTTCCTTCGGGAAATTCATTCCAAAAATTGCCCCGGCCTGAAGCATCAGGTGCGGGCGAAAATTATCTTCGATATCATCGGTAAATAACCGTTTTTTGATTTCGATATTTGCCGGAATCATAAAAAATCGGTTGACGTTATTTAGCTTCACGGGACCAAAAACCGGGTCAAAAATCTCAAATTCTTTATCATCCCTCAGGATGAAGAATTCCAAATTAAAGCCAACGTGATAATAATTGGGTAATTTAAAGCGATAGGAACCGCCCAGCCCCAGCCCGTTTGTGGCGAGGGAAAAAGTAAAGGAACGCTCATTTTTATGAACCGGCACGGATTCCAGGGCGTCATCCTGCGAAAAGGCCGGAAACGAGCACAATAAAAAGGCGCTTAACAATACGAATAAACAGCATTTCTGCATATTAAATACTCCTTGTAAAACATAACGGCGGCGATTTCCCCAAACCACTTTATGATATAGACTTATTAACGTTGAAACACGCAAAAAGCTCCCTAAAATGCCTGAAAATTTTAGAGAGCTTGATATTCTTTTGAGTACCCGGGTTTAGAACGGCACCTCATCCTGTTTGGGTTCGACGTCGTCGGGAGGGTCAATATTAGTGGGTGTTGAAGCGCTTTCCCCTGACCCGGAATAAGAAGCGTCGCCCCGGGATTCCAAGAACTCAATTCGATCGGTAACCACTTCCGTAGTAGATCGCTTTTGCCCGTTTTGATCTTCCCAACTTCGAGTTTGTAAACGTCCCTCAATATAAACCCGGTTACCTTTTTTTAAATACTCCTTCGCCAGCTCTGCCTGACGCGCCCAAACAACAATCCGATGCCAGTCCGTTTCTTCTTGCCAATTACCTTCTTTGTTCTTATAGGACCGGTTCGTTGCGATGTTAAAATTCGCGACGGCTGTGCCGCCCGCGGTATAGCGAACCTCCGGATCACTTCCCAATCGCCCAATCAAAATAACCTTGTTTACGGTTCCTTTGGCCATAATGGTCTCCCCTTAACTTATTTTAAAATTTTGGTTAGTTTACCGAAAAATAATCAGGAAACATTTAATATGCAAATTGAAATTTGACCGATTTTCATTTTTTTTACATCACCCGTTCCATCAAATAATCCATAATTTTATCGCGGGAAATGCGATCCTGCGCCATGCTATCGCGGTCGCGCACCGTGACGGTATCATTTTCCAGCGTTTCGGAATCCACCGTAAAACAGAAGGGCGTGCCGATCTCATCCTGGCGGCGATAGCGGCGGCCCACGGCGCCGGACTCGTCGTAAAATACCCGGAAATGTTTGCGCAGGCTGTCAACAATTTTATGCGCGATTTCCGGCATGCCGTCTTTTTTTACCAGGGGAAAAACCGCCGCTTTCATCGGCGCAATGGTGGGTTTGAAACGCATCACCACGCGTTCTTCTTCCTCCGTGTAAGCGTCGGCAAGGGCGGTGAGCAGCAGCCGGTCCACGCCGGTGGACGTTTCCACCACGTACGGAATAAATTTTTCGCGGGTTTCCGGGTCAAAATACAACAGATTCTTTTTGGAATACTCCTGGTGCCGGCCGAGATCAAAATCGGTGCGATTGTGAATGCCTTCGATCTCGCTCCAGCCAAAGGGGAATTCATATTCGATATCAAATGCCGCCTTGGCGTAGTGAGCGAGCTCGCCTTCGCCGTGTTCGTGAAAACGCAGTTTTTCGCCGCGAATGCCGAAGCGTTGATACCATTTTTTGCGTTCGGCTTTCCAATACTCAAACCATTGCTCATCGCTGCCGGGGGCGACAAAATACTGCATTTCCATCTGCTCGAATTCGCGGGTGCGAAAGATGTAATTTCCCGGGGTAATCTCGTTGCGAAAGGCTTTCCCGATTTGGGCGATGCCAAAGGGCAGCTTTTGCCGGGAGGCTTCTTTCACATTGTGGAAATTGACGTAAATGCCCTGGGCGGTTTCCGGGCGGAGAAAAACGATGCTGGCGTCGCTTTCCACCGGGCCCATGAAGGTTTTGAACATCAGGTTGAACATGCGCGGTTCGGTCAGCGTACCGGGGGTTTTGGTGTCCGGGCCCACCAGCCGTTCGTAATCCGACACGGGAATTTCCGTCAGCGAAACAATCTCGTAATCCGCCGGATCAACCCGGGCTTTTTTGAGTTTTTTGGCAATGGATTCCGGCTTTCCTTCGGGAAACGCATACATCAATCCTTGGCCGGATTTGGGTTTGTACACCTGAAGCTGATCTTCCCGGTAGCGATTTTTGGTTTCCCGGCAGTCGATCATGGGATCGGTAAATCCGGCCACGTGGCCGGAGGCTTCCCACACCCGCGGATGCATCAAAATGCTGGCGTCGATGCCTTCGATATCATCGCGTTCATAAACCAGGGATTTCCACCACAGCTCTTTGATGTTTTTTTTCAGCTCGATGCCCATGGGGCCGTAATCGTAACAACTGTTGATCCCGCCGTAAATTTCGCTGCTCTGGAAAATAAATCCCCGCCGTTTACACAGCGAAACCAGCTTGTCCATCATATCATTCGGTTTTTGTGACAAGGTGCTTTGCTCCCTTTTTGTTTTTTGAAGGTAATTAAAAGACAATCTTTTGAGTGACAGTATCGATTCATTTATGCACTTTGCATATCGAAAGACCCGGATGCCGGTTAAACAAAATTGTTTAAGTCTATATTTTTCATCCTCTTTTTGATATAGGCAATACTTTTTTCATTATCCATTTTGCGGATGGCGTGGCTGAATCCTGTCTTTTGGTTGAGTATTTCGCATATTTCCTTTAGCCAATAAGTCATGCTCATTTGAACGATATTGCCATTAATTCTCCTTGCGAGGTTTGTTATGTGGCTCCCCTCTCCAATTCTATCAACAAGAATGATGGTTGACATAAAATGAAGTTGTCTTCCATGCTCCATTTCTTTTTCAAACCTCGAAACTTTATCCAGGGAAATTTCAGTGTTACCCGGGCCAATAAATCCGATATCGAATCGAACCCCTGTGCCGGGTTTTAATAAAAGCGTGGCGTCACTTTCGCGCTTACTTCTTCTTTGGGAGAGCCAAAACACCTTCCTTGATTTCCTTGATTTGTCAGGATCAATTTTTTCAAAACCAAGCATCGTCAGCGCCGAGCCAAGAATCAGTTTTTCAAATAGTTTGCCGTACATTGATTTCTCGGACCCTCTAAGCGATAAAGTTTGGGCGCCAATGGCGAGAAATATTTGTAGAATCGACGGCCAGTTTACCAGGTAGTTTTCCGCATTAATGGTGATTGAACCCGAAAGCTCTCCGAATTCCTTCTTTGATTGGTTTATGGAGTTTTGCAATGATTTATCGAGATCGGCTAAATAAGCTTCGAGTTCCTTATGATCGCTTCTCAGTACGTTTTGAATGCTCTTGCCGGTGAGACCGATGAACCATTGCAGAAATACCTTTTGTTCCGGTGAAAGTTTGGCCGTTAACAGTTCTTTGCTGACAATTTTGGTTAAATTTTGTGAAAAAAAGGGAATATTTTTTGACGCTTTAAGATAAGCGATGAGCAGTGAAGCATTTGAAAGTGAAATTCTTCGTCGTGTCAATCCCTCCGTTAACGCGCGAACATTTCCGCCGCACAGAATTGATGTTACAACCTCCCTTAATATCTCTTCTCCAACACTTTCGATTAATTGAGCGCCACTGTATTTTGTTAAATCCAAACCACATTGAGGAATGTATTTTGAAGGGAATTCTTCCGGATGCTTATGCTTCTTCGTCATGTCAGAAATCCAGATAGAGTTTTTTTGATACGCTCGGTTCGGTGTTTATCCAGTTGACGTCTTTTGCCTTGTTTTGCAGCCATTCATGTATTTCCTCTTTAATGATATTCATATATTCATCGTCTTGTTCAAAAAGTACAAATCGGCGTCCCAGTTTAACGGCTGCTTTTCCAACCGTTCCGGTACCGGCAAAGGGATCAAGCACGACATCTTTTTTGAAAGAATAGTATTTGATCACTTTCTCAGCTAATTCAAGTGGGAAAACGGCCGGATGTTTGGGATGATTGGCGGGATGAATTTTCCATAAATTGGTGGCTTCATATCCATCTTCTATTTTGGATTCCGCGACGGCTTGCTGGTCGGGATGTTTGCGAATATGCCAGTCGATCAGTCTATCTGTTTTCTTTCGGTAAACCAGGATGTATTCCGTAACCGGAACCGCTTTATATTGCAAAGGATTTCTGTCCGCGGCAAAACGTCTGCCTCTGCCGGTTGCCCAACCGGCCCCCGCAGGTTTAACCCAATGAATATCATCAATAAATTCAAACCCCTCCTCAATGAACAGTCGGTGAAAATCGAACGGTACGGCAATCCTTTTTGACGCTTCACTCCGGCTGGAACGCCTGATTAAAACCGGGGAAATATTCATTACAAAAAACCGTCCCTCATTCAATACCCGGTGGCATTGATGGATAATTTTTTGAATTTTCAGCAAATATTCTTCATACGTCAGGTACTCTGAATATTCAGGTCGAGCATTGTAATACGGAGGAGAGGTAAAAACCAGATCAATAGACTCGTTGGGTGTTTCACATAAAAGCGTTTCGCAGTCGCCAAATCCAACTGTATTTCGGAGGTTAGAAATCTTTGGTATTGTGCCATTACGGGAAGATCGTCTTACGCCAGTTCGCGTTGCTTTAACTTTTTTTCTACCCAGCAAGCGCGATTCAAGGATTTCTACATTCGTTGTTTTCTTTTGATCAATAAGTGTCGTAACGGCGTCTATTACAATCTCGCCAACGTTTTCTTTATCCTTGTTTAGCAACGGAACCCGCCAGACGTGATAGCGGTCGTCAATTTCCGGCAATCCGAATGTTATGGCGTTTTCAAGATCAATGCTATTAAGATAATTCCGGGACGCTTCTTTTGCCTGGGCAACGTCTGTAATTCTGTATATTTTTTTGTTACGCATTACCTTATTTTCCGTTGACTTTAAATAACCTGTTTCGCTTAACTTCCCCCCCTGCAATCCCTAATTTAACCCAAAATCCCCCAAATTACACATACCAATTCAAAGATTTTAGCTCCAACCGGCTTTCGGTGTGATATTCCAGATGCCGCAGCAAAATTTCAGTGACATCCGGACGGCTCAAAAACTGCCCGGTGCGGGTCAGTTCCGGCAATTTTTCCGTCGAAATTTTTGACAAATCGAAAAGCTGCCGCCAGGCTTTTCCGTCCAGCGATATTTCATCCAAAGCGCGGTGATGTTCGGTGGTTGGGCACAAAATCCCGCCGCTGTGAAAATCTAAAAAAACCGGGAAAATTTCCGGGATTGCATCGCGCTTTTGGCATTTTTCCAACTCCCAGCCAAAGCCCAGGGTTTGACTGAGCTTAAACAAATAGTGCCATAAATACCCTTTTATCTCAATTTGCGAATGGGCGTCCAGCGAAGCCAGCCAGGACGCGGTGTAGCGAAAAAATTCAACAACCGGTTCGTGGGTTGCAAACAATTTTTTGATCAATTCCAAGACCGAAAAGGCAATGGCGGTTTTTTGCAAGTCTTCCCGGATGTTTAAAAATGAATTTGCCAGGGTTACAGCGGTGAGAATTTGCAGATCGCGATTGTCTCGCCGGGAAAAGACAATTTCCAAATGATTCAACGCCTCCAAAAGCCCGCGGAAAGGACTTTTGGGACGAAATGCGCCTTTGGCAATCACCTTCAGATAGCCATGTTCAGCGGTGAAAAGATGCACAATTTTACTGGATTCCCGCCAACGGGCAGCGTTAAGCACAATTGCTTCTGTTTTCGCAAAATTCGGCATTGACGATTGTCCGTTGTTACATCATCGTAAATTTTATTGAAATGGAAATCAGGCTAAAATATATCAACAGGCCGATGACGTCGTTAAAAGTTGCCACAAACGGGCCGGTAGCCAGCGCCGGATCGACGCCGATTTTTTTAAATCCAAAAGGTACCATTGCCCCAAAAATAGACGCATTTAAGATAACAATGATCAATGTTCCGGAGAGGATAACGGCAAATTTGGGGTTGTTTTGCCAGAACAGGACGACGGAGAAAATTAATGCTGCGATGATTATTCCATTCATAAGCGCCGCGCGGATTTCCCGGCTAAGCCTGCGACGAATATCCCGCGGGTTAATTTCCCCGGTGGAAAGCCCGCGCACCACAATGATGCTGGACTGCTGTCCGGTGCTGCCGCCCATCGCCATCACCAGCGGCACGAAGAACGCCGCGGCAATTATCTGGT
>CAYVDX010000133.1:0-8322 GCA_964450485.1 uncultured Calditrichaceae bacterium | reverse complement strand
TTAGTTTATACCAGGCGTTTCGCAAAGCGCCGGTTTTGAATGAAGTCGTAACAGCCGCCTCGGGTGATGCGGCCTGGCAGCTTTTTCAGCAACAGCCTTTTGATCTGGTCATTACAGATTTGGCGATGTCCGGGTTGAGCGGCGTCGATTTATTGCGAAAAATTAAAATGAGAAACCCCGAAACAGCAGTGATTATTATCACCGCGTACGGGTCTGAAGAAAAGCGGGCGGAAGCAAAAAATCTGGGCGCGAGCGATTTTGTAGAAAAACCTTTTGATATTTTTGATTTGCGTAACAAAGTATTGAGAATGCTTGAGTAAGCTAATATACGGCTTGTATCGGATGGAATTCGATATTTTTAAATACGTCACAATTTATAAAGCGAAATAGTGTTATTTTGTTTTTAGAGCAACATGCGAACTTTATTGTCGCAAAAAACCGGTTACAAAGTGATTCCCAAAGCATTTTGTCATGCTGTCAGAATATTTTAGCCCAAAGAATACCCGTAAATCAGGAACTGAACGTGTTATTACCGCCCGGCATCGAAAAGCACAAGAACTTGAGTACGTCATTTACCGAATTTGAACACTTGTTGCAGAGTTTGGCCGAAAACCGCTTTAGCGGATACATCAAGCTGAATTTTTGGGGATACGAAGGCGTTGTGGTATTGGATACCGGGCACATTATCGAAGCATATTCGGCGGAAGACGATGTCTTTCTGACCGGCGAGCAGGCTGTGCTTGCGGTCATCAAAAAAGCCAGTTGCCTGGATGACGGCACGATTGAAGTGTATGACCTTCCCAGCGAAGTGGCGCTGGCATTGGCCTATGCGCTTCAAGCGCAGAAATATGAAGACCAGGATGCTTTTATTAATTACACGTTAGGGCAAATTTTTGACGTTCTCGAACGGGAATCGATCAATGGATACATTGATATTGAATTTAGCGGAAATAAAGGTCGCGGAACGGTTTACTACCTGGAAGGCATGCCCGTGGAAGCGGTGATCACGTCGTTTTCCGGGCGCAGCTACAGCGGGCAGCGGGTATTTAGTAAATTTCTGGAAATTGGGGAAAGAATTCAGCCGTATGTGATTGTTTATAAAACAGATAACCCTCATTCAATAGTCGAGGATGAAGCTTTTTTGATTCCCTGGCAGCATCAAAAAACAGTGCAATTCTGGAAAGATTTTTTAATGTTTATGCATAGCCTGATGGCGGATCAATTCCGGAAAAACAAATTTTTTTCTCTTTTTAAAAAAATTTGTGACGAAGTTTCCGATCCATACCCTTTTTTAAAACCCGGAGAAGGCGCTATCGAATTGTGCGATCAGACTTTTCGGGTAAAGCGTATTTTATATAACCCGGCGTTTGTCCAGGGCATGACCATTGTGCTAAATAAAATGCTTCAACAAATGTCCGCTCGTCGTATCAGGAAACTGGATTTACAAAAAATTGTCAATCAGGTGCAAAAAATCGCGCATAAATATGAAATCGAAAAGCCGAATCCGCAAATGCTGGTGCAACAGGTTTTTCGGGGTATTTTATCCTGATGACCCGGTTTTTTATCGGTGTTTTATAAAAAAATAATGTAATTATCTCAAAAAAAAGGAAACTTAAAAAAAGGAATTTAATTATGGAATCGCTGGGTTTTTTATCAAGTCTTCGGGTTAAAATCAGTTTATATATTTTGTTGGGCGCCATTATATTCAGCAGTGTGATTTTGTATTTTATTTACAAAAACTTGCATGAAACCCTAACAATATCCGTTCAGGAACAGGGTAGAATTATGGCTGAAAGCATCGAAGAGCAGGCGGCTGAGCCGTTAATTGAAAATGATGCCGTTGGTTTAAAAAAAATTGTCGAAAAGTATCGTCATTATGACAGTAATGAATATATATTAATTGTCGATGCTGATTATAATATTGTAACAGATTCTTATAACGGCGCGGTTCCCGCGGAATTGGCGATCAAGGATGTCTATCAAAATTTTGATTTTTCAAGCGGCAAAACTTATGAACTTAGCACAATTAATGTGTCGGGAAGAGATGTTTACGATGTCCGGTTTCCCGTAAAAGAGGGATTACTGGGGTTTATTCGGGTCGGCGTAAAAAAATCATTTGTCGATGAAAGCGCTAAAGCAGCGATGCGGCAAATCGCCCTGGTCATCGGAATCGGCACATTCATGGCCATTCTGCTGGCCTTTTTGGTGATTACAGCACAGGTAACCCGCCCGGTGAATCATTTGACCTACGCCGCCAAAGAAATTAGCATGGGAAATTTTAACACCGTTATCAGTGTTTCGGTAAGCAATGAATTGCGAGTTTTAGCTGAAGCAATTGATCGAATGAAAGAAAGTTTAAAAAATAGTCTGGACAGACTGAAATCCCGCTCTACGATTGAGCGGTTTTAGGAATCTACCAAAGGAGATCGTTAATGGTACAGGTTAAAAAGTTGAAAGATGGCAGCCGGCAAATTATTCTGACTGCCAAACAGTTTGACGAAATCACCAAAGTGTTAACCGAGTTGGCGTCAAAAACGAAAGCATCTACAATTCTATTGGCAGACATCAGCGGGCAGTTGATCACCCAACGCGGTAATACAGAAGACATCAACACGCAAATACTCTCGGCCTTGGCCGCCAGTGATTTTGCCGCGACCTCGGAAATGGCAAAATTGGTTGGCGAGGACGCCAAGTTTAAACTGCTCTTTCACGAAGGCGAGAAACGCAACGTTTATCTTTCCAACGTGGGAGACAATTTCTTTTTGGTCGTTGTTTTTGATGTCAGCGTAACCCTGGGATTAGTGCGGATTTATACGAAAAAGGCGATTCAAAACCTGCTGCATGTCTTTGATACAACCGAGCAAGGTGATGATGCCAGCGCAATTATCGACCAGGACTTTAGCAGTATGCTGGGTGATATGTTGGATGAATCTTTCAAGTGAGCGCAGCGCTGAGAGGTCAAAACAACTTTTTTTTAGTAAAAGTATTTGTTTGTTCCTAAGTTTATTACTTGATTGTTTATTTAGCAATTTTTCATAAGCTTATGGATACTGAATCTGAAAATATCAAATAAGAAAGAGGCTATTCGGCGATGTTTATAAACTGGGCGTTACAAGAAATCAACCTTAAAATTGTTTACTACGGACCGGGAATGAGTGGCAAAACCACCAACCTGGAATATATTCACTCCAAATTGGACCCTTCCCTAACCGGCGAATTAGTGACACTCAAGACCAAGGAAGACCGCACGATTTTTTTCGATTTTATGCAAATTGAAGTCGGGAGAATCAAGGGAAAAAAACCAAAATTCAATTTATACACCGTCCCCGGGCAGGTTTATTATGCCTCAAGTCGAAAAATTATTCTCAACGGCGTTGACGGGGTTGTGTTTGTGGCGGATTCTCAAAAGGATCGCATGGAAGGGAATATCGAAACCCTGTTGGATTTGGAACAAAACCTGATGTCCATGGGATATTCGCTGGAAAATTTCCCCTGGGTTATACAGTTTAATAAGCGAGATTTACCGAACACCCAATCAATGGAATTGCTGCAAAAAAAGCTCAATTTTTTTGATGTTCCTTCTTTTGAGGCCGTGGCAATCAAAGGTACCGGCGTTTTTGATTCGTTAAAATCAATCATCAATCTCGTGGTCCGTCACGTTCAAAAGCAGTTGTAATACCCGTTTTGTGCTCATAAAAATCCTTTACTTACAGAGAGGCCGGCTGTTGAAATAGAGACAAATTTCAACGGTTTCCGCATCTCGTTCATCGCAATTTCGGATGCGGATCGTTCACCGCTATGTCATTATTCTCACGCTTATTTAAGCTCGACAAAGCCGTTTACGGCTGGGCCCTTTACGATTGGGCAAATTCCGCATTCGCAACAACGGTGATGGCGGGTTTCTTTCCGGTATTCTTCAAAAGTTATTGGAGCGACGGCGTTGATGCGAATGTCAGCACGGCGCAATTGGGTTTGGCAAATTCGCTGGGCGGATTGATCGTTGCCTTGATGGCCCCGATTTTAGGCGCAATTGCCGACCGCGGGGGCGTGCGAAAAAAATTCCTGATTTTTTTTGCGTACATGGGCGCATTGATGACGGCAGCCCTCTTTATGGTGGAAAAGGGCCAATGGGAAATGGCTGTCTTTGTGTACGCAATGGGGGTGGTCGGGTTTTCCGGGGCCAATATTTTCTACGACTCCCTGCTCTCCGATGTCTCCAATGAACAAAATTCCGATTACGTTTCCGGGTTCGGCTATTCGCTGGGCTACCTGGGCGGCGGGGTGCTTTTTTTAATTAACGTGCTGATGACGCTCAAACCCGCAACCTTTGGCTTGCCCGATGCGGCAACAGCCGTTCGCTTCTCGTTTTTGAGCGTAGCGATTTGGTGGGGCGGATTTACCCTTTTTACCATCTTTTGGGTGAAAGAAGAAAAGCGCCAACAGCCCCCGGCAAGCGCGTTTGAAACCATGCGTTTGGGTATAAAACAATTTGTCGCTACTTTCAAAAAAATTAAGCATTTAAGAATGGTGGCAATATTTCTTTGCGCTTATTGGCTATACATTGATGGCGTGCATACCATTATACGTATGGCGGTGGATTACGGCATGTCAATTGGTTTCAAGGATACCGATCTCATCACATCGTTGCTCCTTGTCCAATTTGTCGGGTTTCCGGCGGCAATTATTTATGCAAAAATGGGGGAGCGGTTTGGCGTACGCAAAGCGTTGTTTGTGGGCATTTTTGCATACATGGCGATTACCCTCAGCGGCATGTTTATCACGAAAACCACTCATTTTTACATGATCGCGATTGCGGTTGGCTGCGTGCAGGGCGGCATTCAGGCATTGAGTCGTTCGTATTATAATCGCATGGTTCCGCGCAGCCAGGCCGGTGAATTTTTTGGGTTTTATAACATGATCGGCAAATTTGCGGTTATTTTGGGGCCCCTGCTCATCGGTTTTGCCGGTTTGGTCGTAAAAAAAATATTGACGGCGGATGGCATGTCGCCGGAAAAGTTGCAGCAAATTGGCCAAACCGCTTCGCGTTTGAGCCTCGGTTCCGTGATCATTTTATTTATCATTGGCGCAATTTTGCTGCATTTTGTCGATGAAAAAGTGGCGAAAGAAGAAATTCGCCAATACGAAAAAAACATCTAATGACCGATCACCCCACAGGATGATCATGCCCTTTTTTTATTTCCAAAAATCATTGTTAACGCTGCTATGCCTGTTGACTTTTTTACAAACTGGCAACATTTCACCAAAGACTCAATTTCGTAATTTTATCATTTTCATTCCTCAAAACGAGCAAAAACTGGGGAAAATTATATTGGACTTATTAGAAACCCACACACCGCCGTTGGAACAATTTTTTGAAATTTCTTTTACGGATACCGTTAACGTGAAAATTTTAAGTGGAAAAAATGAACTGATTGCATACCAAAAAGCCGGTCTTCCCATTTGGGCCGCAGCCGCCTACTTGACAAATGCCAAAACAATACTCGTCAAAAGCCCCGCCTGGGCAGGTTCATTGCCGACGCTGGAAACACAGTTTATTCACGAGTTGGTTCATGCTTTTGTCGATGCAAAATTTGGCAAGAAGCCAATTCCCCGTTGGTACAACGAGGGGTTGGCGGAATACCTGGGCGGGAAACGGTTGAATTTGGTCAATTCACTAAAACTTGCCAACGCCCGGGCGTCCGGGCAACTGCCGGGTCTTGATAATATTGAAAACGTCAATCGCTTTCCTGAATCGCAAGCGCACCTTGCGTATTTAGAAAGTCTTTCGGCAACAATGTATTTACACGCACAAATCGGAGAAGCAAATTGGGCGAATTTCCACAATCGGATTCGTGAACTCGGCTGGGAAACGGCGCTGGGCGAATTTTTAGGAACCGATGATATTGGTTTTGAAGTTGAATGGTATCAATATGTTGAGGAAAACTATCGCTGGATGGTGGTTTTAAATCTCGATAACCTGCTCTGGCTTGCGGCGGTGCTGGTCGTGCTGCTCGGATTTGGTTTGATGCGTTTGCGAAACCGGCGGAAACTGCGACGCTGGGAGAAAGAAGATCGGCGGCTTCGACAACTTACAAAACCTGATGAAACGGAAAAGAAAACCGATACTGGAAATCATGCGGAAAATTTGCCAAGCGATGAGTAATGTTTCATCATTCCACATTAACGAAAATGTTTGTTGACTTTTTTTCGGGTAATTCATATCGTGCATTGAACAAATAAGTGATGAATCCGTAAACATTTTCAGATTTAAATGATAGATATGATACCACTTTTGGAGGGTTTCTGAATGCAATATCAAAAACGCAGCTCAACGATTCTGATCCTTGCGATTGTATTTTTTAGTATAGTTGGATTTGTATTAACGCATACGGTATTTGCGGATATTCAACAGAATATGGAACGGCAAATACGCAAGCTGGTAAGCGTTGCCAAGCTGGTTCAAATGTATTATGTGGAAGATGTTGAATGGGACAAAGCGACGGCAGGCGCCATTACCGGCATGTTGGAGAAAATGGATCCGCATTCGGTCTATATTCCGCCGAAAAAAGTTGAGGCAAACAAAGAAAGTTTCAGCGGCGAATACGAGGGAATCGGCATTCAATTTGATATTATAGACAACTATTTGACGGTCATCGCCCCGATTGTCGGATCGCCGTCGGATCACCTCGGTATATTAGCCGGCGACCGGATTGTAAAAATCAACGGTGAATCCGCCGTGGGCATAGCCCGCGAGGAGGTGCCGAAAAAGCTGAAGGGACCAAAGGGCACAACGGTTGACGTCGCCATTCAACGACACGGAATAAAAGAACTGCTTGAATTTACCATCACTCGTGATGTTATTCCAATTTCGACAATTACCGCCAGTTTTATGGTGGATGACAGCACCGGTTACATATCCGTAAATCGTTTCGCAGCCATAACTTCCAAGGAAGTTGAGGAAAAATTAACAGCGTTGGAAGCAAAAGGGATGAAGCGTCTGATGTTGGATTTACGATGGAATTCGGGAGGTTATTTGCACGAGGCAGTCAAGTTGGCCGGCAAGTTCATCAAAGGCCATGAGTTGATTGTTTACACCAAAGGCCGTTCTCAAACCGCGGACGAAGAATATTACGCTGATCAATACGGGCGTCGGAAGGTGAGAAATTATCCGATAGTTATGCTGATTAACCGCGGCTCGGCCTCGGCGTCCGAAATTGTCGCCGGCGCAATTCAGGATTATGATCGTGGATTGTTGGTCGGTGAAAACAGCTTTGGCAAAGGTCTTGTCCAAAAGGAATTTCCCCTGCAAGACGGTTCCGCCGTACGGATTACCACCGCAAAATATTATACACCTTCCGGGCGCTGTATTCAAAGAAATTACAAGGGAAAATCTACAAAGGAATATTATGAAAATATTCCGGATTCAAGCTGGACCTCACCGGATTCTTTAAAACACCGCCCTCTTTTTTACACTGAAAGCGGCCGAGCGGTTTATGGCGGCGGGGGCATTCAGCCGGATATATATGTAAAGAACGCGCCGCTTTCAAAATCACCGCAATTAATCAACAAAATTCTGCAAAAACGAGTTTTCTTTGAATTTTCAAACGATTATTTCAGTGAGCACCCGGGTATAAAGGCGCGGTCGATGGAGTCGTTTTCAGAAAATTTGACAATTACCGATGCAATGGTCAAAATTTTTAAAGCAGCCTGTCACGCGAAGGGCGTGGCGTTTGACGAACAAGATTTTGATAATGATGTTGCATATATCAAACTCCGCTTAAAAGCTGAAATTGCCCGTCGGATATGGGATAACGACGGTTATTATTTTATATTGATGAGCAAGGATAATCAATTCCAAAAGGCCTTGTCAGAATTTGAACAGGCTAAACGGTTGGCGGCGATTGAGTAAAAAGGTTCGGCGAATTTTGGCATTAAAACACATCACCGTGTTAATAAAGCTTTGACGGTAAATTGAAATTTCAGTTTAAACCGGCTCAACGGCTCCTCGGGTAAAAATATGAAGTCTAAAACCTCAAAAGACAGCTAATTTCAGGATAATAAGCAGGTTGTAAAACAGGATAAACGATGGGGATCAAAAAAAATATTGACTTTTTAAACAGGAATCCGTAATATTCGCCAAACTTGTAAACATCATCAAATAAACTGAAGCGAGGAGGCTCTAACTTATGGTTGATTTGTATATTCAAGGCGGCGGATTTATGCATCCTATTTTGGCATTATGGATCATTGGTCTGGCTATCGGTATTGCAAAATTATTCTTGCTGTTTCGCGCCGGTGTCAATACCCGCAAGTTTATGGCGA
>CAYVDX010000132.1:6623-8329 GCA_964450485.1 uncultured Calditrichaceae bacterium | reverse complement strand
TGCACCGGTGGAATATTCCTCTAAACGGTCAATGGTGTTGTAAACGCCCACAATAACGGTTTCCCGCATGCGGCCTTCGGCGATTAATTTTGTCGCTGTTTCATCCGCCTGCCAATCCACGCCGGTGTAGGATGTCACCGGATCAAAAACGTTTTGGCCATCATGCATATAAAGCACCGGATAGCGTTTCTCCAGCGCTTTTTCGTAGCTTCCCGGCAGCCAGACGACGATGTCGCGCGGCAGCAATCCCGGCGCTTCCATATTTTTATGATATTTAACCGTGCCGGTGATGCGTGTTGTCACCAACGCATCGTCCGGGGTTTTGATTAAATCCCGCCAACTGTCGATTTCAATGGTTAAAACTTCATCTTTTTCAACATGCAAATGAAAATTGCTCAGGGATTTTCCTTCAGCATCCACTGCTTCGGTTTCCCACGAACCGCGGGTAAATTTATACTCAATATCCGCCCGGTTGCGAAGCGTGAATGTTCGCTCCCAATAACCGTTGCCGTTTTTATCGGGAATTAGCGGAACAGCCCCCGGCCGCCAACAGCCCAACAAATCATGGCTGCCAACGATGTAAATTTGTTCGCCGTCCGGCAGTTCTTTTGCTTTAACCCGAAACGTAATTTTATATTTTTTATGCATTTTGCTCATATTTTAAATATCGTTTAACAGTTTTCAAAAATAATCGCTAATTGAAATTCATAAAAGTGATTCTTCACTTTTTGGATTCAAAATGAGAATTGAATCCGCCTGCTTGACAACTTACCGGCTTTTGTGTAAAATATCTGTCGCAACGATTAAAATATGGAATGATGCAATGAAAATTACCGTAAAGCTTTTCGCAATTGGCAGAGATCTGGTTGGCAAAAACGAAGTTGAGTTGACATTACCCGATGACGCGGTTATTCAACAAGCGCTTGATCAGTTATATGCCGATTATCCAAAATTTAGCAAACTGACCACATTTATGATTGCGATAAATATGGAATACGCCGATAAAAACACCCGTTTGAATGACGGCGATGAATTAGCAATTATCCCACCGGTGAGCGGCGGCTGATCTCCAGGTTGACCATCGGATCGAACTTTAGGGGCAGCGAATCACCTGTGCGCCTTTAACCTGCTTAATTCATAAACCACCCCCGGACAGCCGCAGAACTGAAACCATTGAAATGTTTTTTATGAGGAAACATCAAATTTTTTTAACCAGGTCAAATTTTTAAGATACTCATAAATTTTTCATCTTTAACTTTAACATTTTCACTTTCTTCAGCGCTTTCTGTGTTTTCAGGGGTGAACAATCCAGGTTAGATCATTTTTTCCACATCCACCAGGAACGCGCGCGGTGGATGCCGCAAATCATGTTCAGCATTGTACCGTTCAATATCGTGAAAGACGCCATCCGCTTTGTCTGCTGAAACGATGGCAAAATAGAGCGTTGAGTAGATGGCGTCGGATTCCTCGGATGGCCACCAACCGTGTTGTTTCAGCGTCGCGGCGGTGTGACCGATGATTTCGACTTCGCTGTAGATGTGCACGTCGTGTTTTTTTAAAATGCTGCGGATTTCATCGCGGAAACCCTCCAGGCTCATCAGACCGATTAATTTCATGATTTTCTCCGGTTTTTTATTTATTGGGCGAACACGTTTTTTTATTTATTGGGCGAATGTGTTTTTTATTTATTGGGCGAATGTGTTTTT
>CAYVDX010000132.1:0-6523 GCA_964450485.1 uncultured Calditrichaceae bacterium | reverse complement strand
GTTTTTTTATTTATTGGGCGAATGTGTTTTTTATTTATTGGGCGAATGTGTTTTTTATTTATTGGGCGAACACGTTGGTTCGCCCCTACGGGTTTCACGCGTTGCGTTCAACGTTTTTTATTTTTGCCGCGGGCTTTTTGCTATTTGCAATGATGACCGGCGCCGGCGCGGGTTCGGGTTCCGGGTAATTTTTTCGTTCCATTAGGTAATAAATCATTGGCACGGCGCCGAGGGTCAATACGGTGGAGGCTAATGCGCCCCACATTAACGCGATGGCCAAACCCTGGAAAATGGGATCGAACAAAATGACAATTGCGCCGATGACCACCGTGCCGGCGGTGAGCAAAATCGGGCGGGTGCGCACCGCTCCGGCTTCGATGACGGCTTGCTTCAAGGGCGCGCCGTCTTTTAATCGTAACTGCACGAAGTCGATGATTAATATTGAGTTACGAACCATGATTCCTGCCAGCGCGATCATCCCGATCATCGAGGTGGCGGTAAAAAACGCGCCGTGCAGCCAGTGCCCGGGAAGGATGCCCACCAGGCTCAGGGGAATGGCGACCATCATCACCAGCGGCACTTTGAAGGATTGAAACCAGCCGATGATCAGCAAATAAATGATCACCAACACCACGGCAAAAGCAGCGCCGAGATCGCGGAATACTTCGTAGGTAATTTGCCATTCGCCGTCCCATTTCATGGCGATTTGCTCTTCCAAAAACGGCTCGCCTTTGTACATCGGATCGATGGAAACGCCGCCGGGCAGTTGAATCTGCTTGATCTTTTTATCCATATCCAGCATGGCGTACACCGGGCTTTCCACTTCACCGGCGACGTCGCCGAGCACGTACACCACCCGCCGTTGATTTTTGCGGTAAATGGTTTTGTCTTCCACGCGCTTGCGAATGGAAACCAGGTCGGCAACGGGAATCATTTGCCCGGTCATTGCGCGTACGGAAATATTCATCAATTGCTCGATGGAGGAACGCTGCGCCTGGCCCAACCGCAGTTCAATACCCACCGGCTCGATTTCGTCGGGATCGTGCAGCAGCCCCACCTCGCCGCCGGCCAGGGCAATCCGCAGTGTTTGCGTCAACTGCTGTGTGTTGACGCCGGTCAGGGCGGCTTTTTCCTTGTCCACGGTCAGTTTGTAAATGGGCTGATCATCCTCAACCATCCAATCGACGTCCACCACGCCGGGGGTTTCTACAAAAATGTCCCGGATTTGCCGGGCAACTTGGACTTGCTGTTGGTAATTCGGGCCGTAAACCTCGGCTTGCAGGGTGGAAAGCACCGGCGGGCCCGGCGGCACTTCGGCAATTTTAATGCGCGCGCCATAGCGTTTCCCAATGGCCTGAATTTCCGGGCGCACCCGTTTGGCGATGTCGTGACTTTGGTCGTCGCGGTGTGATTTATCCACCAAATTCACCTGGATATCCGCCACGTTCGCGGCCTTTCGCAGATAGTAGTGACGCACCAAACCGTTGAAATTGATCGGCGCATAAGTGCCTACATAGTATTGATAATTCTCAACTTCGGGCATGTCTCGCAGATACGCGGTCACATCCTGCGCAACCGCGGCGGTCTGTTCCAGCGTGCTGCCTTCCGGCATGTCGATGATCACCTGAAACTCGCTTTTGTTGTCAAACGGCAGCATTTTCACCTCCACCATGCGGAAGAAAAGCATGGATACGGCTAATAAAAGCATGGCGGTAATGCCGGCCAGCGCGATTTTGGCCCGCCGGGGATTATCCAACAATGGCTTGAGCGACTTGTCATAAAAGCGATAAATCATGGAATCTTCCATGCCGACGGCTTCGTCGGTATGACCGTCGTGCTTTAGCAGGCGATAGGCCAGCCAGGGCGTGGCAATCAGCGCGACCATCAGCGAAAAAAGCATTGCCAGCGATGCGCCAATCGGCATCGGGCTCATATACGGCCCCATCAATCCCGAAACGAAAACCATCGGCAGCACAGAAGCGATCACGGTAAATGTCGCCAAAATTGTGGGATTGCCAACTTCGCTGATGGCGGCGAGCGCAGCCTGCATTTTTGGCAAGCGCCGCATGGAAAAGTGCCGGTGCAGGTTTTCCGCGATGATAATCGAGTCGTCCACGACAATTCCGGTGACAAAAATCAGCGCGAAAAGCGTGACCCGGTTCAGGGTGTAATCGAACAAATAATAGACGAACAGCGTCAGCGCAAAAGTGATCGGCACCGAGGCAAAAACCACCAATCCGCCCCGCCAGCCCAGGAAAATGCCCACGATGATCGTCACGGCCACGATTGCGCCAAGCAGATGTTCCAGCAGCGTGTTGACTTTATCCGAAGCGGTTTTTCCGTAATTTCGCGTTTCAACAACATGCACATCACCGGGGATCAACTTGCCTTTGAGCGCGTCCACTTTTTGGCTGACCCGCTCGGCAACCCGCATGGCGTCCGCGCCCTTGCGTTTGGCAATGGCGATGGTTATTGCCGGAAAATCGCGCGATATTGCATTTTCAGATACCTCGGGCGTCTCTTTTGCGGCAGCGCCGTAACCATAAAAAACATAATTGGTTACCTCTTCCGGCCCGTCTTGAATATCGGCGACGTCGCGCAGGTAAACCGGGTTGTTGTTAAAAACGCCGACCACCAGGTTTTCCACGTCTTGCAAATTCTGTAAAAACTCTCCGGTTTCCACGAGGTAATCCGTGTTCGCGCGCTGAAAATTGCCCACCGTGAGATTGCGATTGGCGCCCCGGATTTGTTGGGCGATTTGCAGCGGATCGATGTGATAGGCTCTCATGCGGATTTGATCCAGAATAATGCGCACTTTTCGCCGCTGGCCGCCGGTCAGTTCCAACTCGGAAACATCCGTGATTTTCTTGATTTCCTTACTTAACTCTCCTCCAATTCTCCGCAGGGTGTACCCGTCATAATTTTCGCTCCACAGCGTCAGGGTCAAAATCGGCACATCGTCGATGGATTTGGTTTTGATCAACGGGGGAAACCGCACGCCGGGCGGCATCCGGTCCATGTTTTTCATCAGCGTGCTCCACAGTTTCACCAGGCTTTCCTCGGTGTTGTCGCCCACAAAATAGCGCGCCGTGACGATGGAAAAATCGGGGCGGGATGCTGAATAAACGTACTCCACACCGGGAATCTCGCTGATGACCCGCTCCAACGGTTTGGTGACGCGCTCTTCCACCTCTTTGGCGCTCTTGCCGGGATACGGCACGTAAATATCCAGCATCGGCACCACAATTTGAGGCTCCTCCTCCCGCGGCGTCAAATACGCAGCAAAAATCCCGATCATCAGGGCAGTGATGATCAGCAGCGGCGTGAGTTTTGAGTCGATAAAAGCTCTGGCCAGTCTTCCGGCGATTCCGATTTTCATCCTTGCACCTCCGCGCTGTTTTCGTCGGATAGCCGGGCTTTTTCCGCACTGATTTCCACGGGATGGCCGTCAACAATCCGGTTCCGGTAATCAATAATCACCACATCGCCGGGCTTCAACCCGGAGAGCGCTTCCACGCTGCCGTTGTATTTTTTGCCGGTGCGAATCCAGCGCAGCCGCGCTTTGTTCTGCGAATCCACGATAAATATGCCTTCCAATTGCCCGCGTTTGAACACCGCTTTTTCCGGCACTAACAGGGCTGTGTTCTCGGAATTCGCAATCGAGATCCGCGCAAACATCCCGCTTTTAATCGCGTGATTCGGATTATCCACCAACACTTTGACCTCGAACTGTCGGCTCATTGGATCGGCGGCGGAAACGATTTGATCAATCGTGCCGACCAATGTTTTACCATCCGTTCGGCTTTGCGATGCGCCAATACGAATGTTGACCGGCATACCTTTTTTCAGGGCGTCAACCGCCGTTTCCGGTACTTTTGCGGTAATTTTTACTTTATCGACATTCTCCACTTCCATCACCGGCTGACCGGGATTGACTAAATCGCCGACGTCGATCATTTTTCGGGTCACCACGCCGGAAAACGGCGTTTGCAGACGGGTGTAGCGGAGCATTTCCTGCACTTCTTCTTTCATTTTATAAGCCGATGTGCGCTGCGCTTCCGCGGTCGTAAACGTTGTGCGCATATCATCTAATTCTTTTTGGGTGGCTGCTTTATTTTTGAACAGCGACTCGATGCGGGCAAGATTTCGTTTGGCGTTTTCATATTGCGCGTCCGCCGCCGCGATACCGGCTTCTGCCTGGGCCAATTTTGCCTGCACATCTTTGCTGCGCAGTTTGACCAACAGGTCGCCTTTCCGCACCGCCTGTCCTTCCTCGGCAAAAACGGCTTCCACCCAGCCGCTCAATCGCGTGGAAAGCCGCACCCGTTCCAACGGCTCCACCGTGCCGGAATAGCTGCTGTTGGCGCCAACATTTTGCGCAACGATTTTGATCGTTTTCACCGGAACAGCCTCGCGCGTATCCGTTTTTGTCGCGGTCTGATCGCCGCCGCAACTCATTAAAAAAATTGCTGTTAAAATACCCAAAACTAACTTCATGCGAACTCCTTGTTGTTGTATTTCCATGTTTTTATGCTTTCAGTTTTTTCATAACCTTACGATACGGACTGGCAGGTATTTGAAACTCGAAATTTGGAGGGAACTGCCAAGTTTCAAATTTCAAATTTCAGTACCGGACATTTTTTAACAAAGGACATTTTGTGTGAATTTTAAGCAGCGCTTTGGGGAAAATGAGGTTGCCAAGCAGGAGCTTGTCAACGAGATCGCCGCAAAATGGGCATTTCTCGTTCCAAAGCTCCCGCTTTGGAACCCCTTTTTCACAAAAGCTCTGCTTTTCTCTAAAAGTGTCCGGTACTAAATTTCAAATTTCACCTTTTCTATTCTCCCAATGCAAAATCCAACTCACTCGCTGCCACCAAATAGTCATGTTTTGCTTTCAAAAAACGCAGCCGGGCGTTGGTTTGCATCGCTTCGCGGTCCAGCAAATCGGCGGTTTTTGCCAGACCTTCGCGGAATCGCTGCTCGGTGATATGCAGGCTCTCCGTGGCTTGCCGAACGGCTTTTTGGGCAACCGCAATACGCTGTTGCGCCGCTTGCAGATTGCGCCGCGCCGCGGCAATTTCGTTCCGGGCCTGCTGCATCGCCCGGCGATACCGGACGTCCGCCTGATGCTTTTTGGCAGCCGCTTGTTGGCGACGACCCAAATGCCCGAATCCGTCAAAAATGTTCCAGGAAAGCTGCACGCCCAGCGTGAAATTTGAGGCGTCTTTTTGAAACGCATCCGCACCGTTCCATTCGCGAATGCCAAAGCCATTGATCCGCGGCAGCCATGCGCCGCCTTTTGCCCAAAGGTTGCGACCGGCGGCTTTTTTCTGAAAAAGAATGGCGCGCAAATCCGCGCGATTTTCAAGCGCTGCCTGAGTGTTTGCGTCGGCGGAAATGCTGCCTGAAATCGTCAGGCTATCGGTGGGGAATAACACTTCGTCAGACGCCATGCCCATGATTAATTTCAGCCCATCGCTGACGTTGCGAATCTGGTTTGCCGCGCTGATTTTTTGCTCCTGCAATTCTCCCAACCGCACTTCCGCGGCTAAATAATCCGCCTCACTGATCATGCCCTGATCAAGCGCGGCTTTGGCGTCATCGCGGTGCGCTTGGGCTGATTTGATGGCCTGCTCAATTGCCCGCAGGCTTTGGTAGCTCAAAATCAATCCGTAATAAGCCGATTTGGTTTGAAATGCCACGGCTTCTTTTGCGCGTTGCACACCCTGTTGCTGCGCTTTGACCATCATTGTTGCGGCGGATTTCCCAAAAATCGCGTCCAAATTGAGGATGGGCAATTCCACCCGGAATTCAGTGGTGTAATTTTCAAATTTATCGGGATCATTCAACGCGGAGAGACCGAAATCCTGCTGGCTGAACACGCCCTGCTTGAGCTTCAAACCAAACACCGACACCGGGTCATCCGTTTTGAGATAGCGTTCCGTAATGGTGAAATGAGGGAGAAATCCGCGCCAGGCTTTTAGGTTTTGCCCCTTTGCCTCGGCTAACTGCTGCCGCGCGATATGCAATTGGTAGCTGCCTTCGCTGCTCAATGCAAGCGCTTCATTTAAAGATAACGGACGGGTATTTGCCGGTTCCGCGCGCCCGGAGATCGCCAGAAGGAATAACATCGGCAAAAAAAGAAAGTTCGACAAAAATTTCATACAGCAAGCTCCTCGCTCTATTTTATAAAATTTTCATTCATAATATTTAGATATATAGATGTGATTTGAAATCAAAAGTTACAAACGGATCAAATGAGTCCGGTTGGTTTAAGAGGGAGCGCTGTCTTTGGTTTCAGTGCCGGATATTTTTTAAAATGGTATAATGAAAAAAAGCGGAAGAATCGTCCGGGGGTATTCGGTGGGGCATATTTTTTTGTCGTGTAGAAAATTTGTCTAAAAAAAATTGTATCCAGCCGTTTTGCCTGATATATTTAAATAATCACAGTAAAGGGCTTAACATGGACAGTAATAGACATTTTTTATGTCTATTATTAGACAATTTTACAATGTCTAATATT
>CAYVDX010000131.1:0-8351 GCA_964450485.1 uncultured Calditrichaceae bacterium | reverse complement strand
CCCTAAATAGCAGGGGTCGTGGTAAGTGACGGTATAATTTAATTTCCTGGGAAATTTCAGCTTGCCTTCGTCGATGAGTTTCGCCAACAAACCGGTGTAGTGATAAATGGTAAAGTTGCCGCCGAATTCGGGATATTCATTTTTAATCGTGTTGAACGAGTGTGGATCGGTGGTAAAAATCTTGTCGAATTTGGCTTTTTCCATTACGGCGAGATTGTCTTCCACCAGCATTTCGTAAAGCCCTTCTTCGCCGATGCGCCGCACATCGTTTCCTGCATTTTTTTCGCCTTCGTACATGATGCCAAAATCAATACCGATTTTGGTCATAATTTGGGCGACTTTGCGGGAAAGCGCCTGCACATTGGTATTAAAAGAGGCATAATCGCCCACGAACCACAGGTATTCAGCGTGTTCCTTGCGCACGTCTTTGATTTTGAAATCCAGGTCTTTGGTCCACTTGGCGCGGGCGCGTTCCGGCTGGCCAAAAGAGTTGCCGTAATCGCCGATATTCATCAGCGCGTCCTGCAGCGAATCTTCCATGTTTCCCTCATCCACCAAATGACGACGCATCTGGATGATGCTGGTCAGGTGTTCGATACCCACCGGACAGGCTTCAACGCAGGACATGCAAGTCGTGCAAGCCCACAGCGTTTCCGGCTTGATGACGTCACCGGCGACCTTCACGCCATTGGCTTTTCCGCCCGGCCATTTTGAACCGCCGTTGAATTTTTCGTGCAGCCACTCCGGCTTTCCGATGACGGAATCGGCGTAAGCGCGAAGGTCTAAAATCAAATCACGCGGGGAAAGGGGCGCGCCGGATCTGCGAGCCGGGCAGGCGTCATGGCAGCGGCCGCATTTGGTGCAGGAATCAAAATCGAGCAGTTCTTTCCAGGTAAAATCGGTAATTGATGTGTAGCCCATGCCTTTTTTCATCTGCGCTTCGCTGATGCGCGGCAATACCCGGACGGCGTTATCATCGGTAAACATCAAATTCGCAAAATCGACCAGCATGTGCATGGCCTTTGAATAAGGAATGTAGGCAATGAAAAAGAGCACGATAACCGCATGAAACCACCAGGTATAAGCGTGCAGCGTTTCCCCGGTCGAAGCAGAGACCAGCGAGGCGATAGACCAGCCGACCGGCGACCAGGTTTCAAATGCGGGCATGTGGTCGGCGGCAATGCGAAATCCTTCGATCATAAAGCCGGTGACGCCGATGAGCAGGAGCAGCCAGAGAAATATTATATCATCTTTGACAAAACCGGATCGGTTGTATTGATCCGCTTTTCGATCAACCCGGGTATAATCTAACTGCGGCGGCTTAACCGCGCCTCGCCGGAACATCATCATCACTAAACCGAGGATAAACAGAACGCCGAATATGTCCAAAATAACGGAAAACCACAGGTAAAACGTGCCCTGCAAAATGCGCACGCCGAAAAACAATTCCAGAAAATCGTGGTCTAACGCGACAATGCAGGTGCCGATAAAGAGGATCACGAATCCCCAAAAAATCAACAAGTGCGACCAGCCGGCGTACGCATCGCGCTTGAAAATAGTCGCGTTGGCGGCCATGATTCGGGCGGCTTTCATAAATCGACCGGCTAAATTGTCAAACCGCGCGGCAGGCCGGCCCTTGCGATACTTGGCAATTCGCCGGTAAAATCCATAAATAAAAACGCCGATTGCGCTGAAACTGACGATATAAAAAGCCAATTGCATAAAAAACGGGAAATGTCGAAATACTTCACGGGTGGGTAGCGCTGCTTCGGGCATAAACTTTCTCCTCCAATTGATTAAAGCTTATTCCGTGAATTAGGAATTTACTAAAATGTATTAAAAATAGATATTTAGGGCACGGGATAAAGCTTAGGCTTTTCCCGTGCCCAGGTGATAAATTGCTATTTCAATTTTTCGGTTAACGCCGGGACCACGTCAAACAAGTCCTCGGTAATGCCGTAATGCGCGTAATCGAAAATGGGCGCATTTTCATCGGTGTTGATTGCAATGATCAGCTCCGCGTCTTTCATTCCTTCGATGTGTTCCGGCGCGCCGCTAATGCCGAGTGCGAGGTATAATTTGGGCTTCACCTTCACACCGGATTTACCGACCTGCCGGGTTTTGGGCATCCATTTGTTATCCACAATCGGCCGCGAGGACGAAACCGCGCCGCCCAGCGCGTCCGCCAGTTCCTGCGCCATCGGGATGTTGTCTTCGCTTTGAATACCGCGCCCGATGCTGACCAAAATATCCTGTTGAGTAATATCCACATCGCCGCCTTCCGGCTCGATCAATTTTTTGAAACGAATTTTGCTGTCATCGATTCCGGACGGCGCGGCAACTTCTTCAACGGCGGGCGAGCCGTCTTTTTTACCGGCGTCCGCCGGGAATGCCCCGCCCATCACCGAAATGACGCAGCTTCCGCCCTCAACCGCGGATTCCACGTTCATTTTTCCGGCATAAAGCTGGCTAACCGCCGTAATAGCGCCGCCTTCAGCTTTTACATCGACGCCGTAAGAAATTAGCGGCAAATCGAGATCGGCGGAAATTGCCGAGGCCATGTCCATTCCCATGGAGGAATACGGCACTAAAGTAACGCCGGGTTGCTGTGATTTTACCACTTCGGCCAGCGCCTTGGTGTATGTATCGGGATTAAAATCGGAAAGCGCGGGGTGATCAACTAAAAGAACTTTATCCGCGGCGCCTAATTGATTCGCTAAATCTTTCACGCCGCTGCCCAATAAAACGGCCTGCAAACCGCCGCCGAGACGATCAGCCAACTCACGCCCTTTTCCTAAAAGCTCAAATGTAACATCATCTAAAGATCCGTTCAATTGTTCCGCGACTACCAGTACATCACTCATTATTTGATCCCCCTTTCTTTCAAAATATTGGCAACTTTTTCAGCAATTTCCTCGGCTGACCCGGAGAGCATTTCCGCGCCCTGGCCGGTTTCCGGCTTGAACATCCGGGCAACACCGGAGCCAACCGCGACACTTGCATCGCCGCCGGAGACTTCTTCCAACTCAGTGCGGCGCATGGCCTGGCGAACCCGGCTGACCGGGGCATATCGCGGGGTCTGGCGGGCAGCCTGAATGCCCAAAACCGCCGGCAAGTCAACTTCAAATTCCGCCATTACGCCGCCGGAATATTCCTTGAGCACGGTTGCCTGACTGCCGGAAACGGAAACGCCGGTAACCACGCTAACGTGGGGAACGCCTAAATAATGCGCTAATAAAACCGCAACCTGCCCGTCACGTTCGTCAACGGCTTGCACGCCGGATAAAATCAGGTCGTGATCGATGGATTGCAGTGCATTTGCAAAAGCCTTTGCCGCGACATGCGACGGCGTTGATTTGCCATAATCACCGGTGATTTTTATGACCCGGTCGGCCCCTTTTGCGGCAGCCGTAAACAATGTTTTATCAATATCGTCGCCTTCCAATGCGATGGCGATTACCGTCGCGCCGGCGTCTTCCTTTAACAACAGCGCCTCTTCCAGGGCGTGATCATCAAATTCATTGGTTTTATACTTCAGCCATTCGCGGTTTAAATCCTTGCCGGAGTCATCGATTTCCAATTCTTCCACCAAATCCGGCACTTGCCTGAGCGGCACAACAATGTTCATGGTTTACCTCCAGTTTTTATTAGTGTTTAAGTGTCAATTTTTCAAATATTTAAATGCTTAAGTGCTCAGGCATTCTGGCGACGTCGTTTCTTGAATACTTTAGCACAGGAGCACTTGAACACTGTGATTGCACTTTAAGATGAATTTCCGGCAGCAATTCGATGCCCGATTCATAATCAACGATGCGGTTGATCAGGTAAAACAGGTACATGGTGCTCAACCAGTTCGTAAAATCCTGTTTGCTGCCTAAATGTTTTTTCAAATTCAGCATCACCCAGGAAAAGTGTTCCCAAGTATCAAAACAGTGGTCGCAATCCCGGTCAATGCCGGTGCAGCAACGCCGCGTCGATGAAAAATCCGCGTTATACGCCCGAAAATGGGGATTGAATAAATTCCCGTTTTTGATTCGTTCCCGGTTAACAGGGTTATCGGAACTGACGCTGGTGCAGACCTCGTATCCCCAATTTTCATCAAAAAGCCGCCCGGTGGACACGACCCGGCTGAAATAGCTTGTCATTAAAATATTCTCGGGATAGCGCGCGATCATTCGATCAATTTCCCGGCGCACGGCGGCAAAACCGGGGCGAAAATCCAGCGCGCCGCCGATATTTTCCAGATCGCCGTAAAAATTGAACAGCACCTTGTTGCCATTTTCGATGCATTTTTTTACAACACTTTCTATTTCGTGAGCGTTGCCGGGCGTGACTGTGTAATACCAAAATGCCCGTGAATCGTCGCGATAATTTTGCAGCGCTTTCGCAAAAACATCGATTTTTCCGCTGCCGCGCAATTGCTTGTCCGTCTCGTGATCACCCCACACGGAAATGCCGATGGGCATGTTTTCAAAACCTTCAATGGGAATCTTTCGCAAGCCGTTGGTGGCGACATTCATCCAAAAATTGTCATAAATCTTTTTGATGCGTCCCAAAACCAGGGTTGGCTCTCCTCCGACAATTGTGACAAAATTTGTGCCGCGCGCTTTTTCCCGTTCGATGAATTCATCAAATGCCTGATCATCCTTCGGCGTCTCATATTGATCCATACCTTCGGAAAAATAGTAACATCCGGTGCAGCGCAGGTTGCAAACATTGGTGATATCCAATGAAATGGAGCGCAGCGAACCGGCCTGACGGATTTCTGAGTACATCCGTTTGAGAAAGGGGTCTTGCAAATACTGTTTTAGCGTGTTTGCCATTGGCTTAACGAATCTCTGAATATAACCCCAACGGGGCAAAATGTAATAGCGAAGGGCAACGCCCTGGAAAAGAAAGATCCATCCAAATTTTTTAAGCCCCAAACGGGGCGAAATAAAAACCTCGTTTAATCCCAAACATACCGTTCATCATATTCGATGCCATACTTCTTCAAAAACGTGATATATTCTTCCTGAAACGTTTTTTTACGATGATGCTCCTTTTGATTGGCAATATACTTTTTCACCACTTCAACGTTTGACTCTCCGATGCCCAATGCCGCATATCCCCTTTGCCAATAAAAATTCTGAGACTGCATGCCTTTAGTTTTAATCCACTTCGAGGAACTCTTTTTTAGCTCTTCGATGAGTTTTGCCACAGTAATTTTTCGCGAGAGAACTGTCAAGGCATGAATGTGATTTGCGGTTCCGTTAATCGCTAATGCCGGGGATTCATAATTTCGAAAAATACCCGTCATATAACTGAACAATTCCTTCTCGATCTCCGGTTTGATAAATGGCAGATGATTCCTGGTGCTCCAGATGCAATGTATCGGGATGCGCGCCAGGCTTTGTGGCATAATGGTTTCCTCTAATCGAATAAATAATCCCGCCCCGTTGGGGCTTTAAAATATTTTGCAATCTCTAAATCCGGGGCGTTGCCTAAATCCAGGGCGTTGCCCTTCGCTGGTACATTTTGCCCCGTTGGGGCTGATTCGAGATATAGATCAACAAAGCAACACCGACTTTTACCCTTCCAACAGTTCACCCAAATTTAATTGGTGACGAATGATTTTTACATCCGATTCGTTCGGCCGAAAAGGGTAGTCACGATACGGTTCGCTCGGTTTGTAGCTGCCGTAAGGGCGCGTACACCCCGGCTCGCCGTTTTCCCCGGGGCAGCCATTGGTCATAAACGCCACGCCCTGGTTCACCACCTGGTTTATCAATTTTTCAACCTTCAGGCTATCCGCCTTCAAACGAATAACGTCGCCGGCGTCGTCAAAAATGATGCGATCTTTTGCCAAACCGTGCTCTTCAATCAGGGTTTTGATCAATTGAATCCGCCGCCAGCGTGTGATGCTGGATTTGGGGTGTTCAGCCAGCCGCGAATCCGGTTCCGGGTTAAAACAAAACAGGTAAGCTAAAATTTGCCGCTCTTTCAAATCATAAAATAAATCGATCAAATCTTTATCCGTTTCGCCCAGGCCGACCAAGGTGTGGATGTTCACCTTCCAGGGGCCGAACAACTCTCGCGACCATTCGATGACATTTTGATAATTATCCCAGCGCAGCCCGCCGTTCGGCACATTGGTGCGATGTTTCAGGAACAAGTCCTCCGTTACCGCATCCAGCCCCACCCCGATCATGTCCACGCCGATTTCTTTAAAATGTTTGAGCCGATCATAATTCAAGGTTGGCGGGGCAACCAGAATTGACATTGGCGTTTTAACTTTGACAGCAATTCGTTCTGTAATATCTACCGTATCCCGATAGGATGATCCGTGGGTCACCATGGAAATACACAAACGCGTTAATTTATCATGATATTTCGCCATGCGATCGACCACTAAATCCGTTTCCAGCAGCGGCCAATCCACCCGGATAAAGGATTTATCTTCATAATTACCCGGACGTGTCCGCGCCAAACCGCAGTATGAACAGTCCGAAAAACAGCCCTGCTCGTAATTCAGCAGCAAATTAATCCCGCCAAATTCAAACGGACGGGTAAAGCGACCGGAAACAAGGCGAAGCGCCATCGCGCTGGCGCCGCTTAGACGCACGTAGTCCGGGCTGATTTTTTTCTCGTTTACCGGAAATGTCGCTGTAACGGGAATTTTCGTAGGCGCTTGTGATGCAGTCATCGTTTCCGACATGTTGAATTCTCCTTTATGTAACATACTGATTTCTCTCTAATTAAAAATCTGTTACTTTAGCTTTAACTTGCTTTTTTTTCGGATAATAACACGATCCCCGGTAAGTAAATCGGTTTTCCGTCATGGCGCTTTTGGCGGCGAGCCAAATTGCACCGACAAGATCATTCACGGTGAGATTTTCATCCACCGGTGATGCCGCAAACACCTCGGAAACCATTGTTTCGATAAAACTTTTTTCCAGCGGCGCCCATTTTAAACGCGCTTCAATTTTCGCAAAAGCCTCGGCGTGCTCAAAAAAATCCCCGGTAATCAGCACGCTTTTGATGGTTTCGCCCTTTAAACCGATGTATGTCCGCAGCAATCCGGCCGGCGTTTTTTTGATGCTCATGCCGGTCATATCCGCCTGCGGAGATCGCTGGAAAAGCCATTCATCGCTGCGATATTTTTCGTTGGCAAGCTGCTCAATTTGCGCTTTTTCCTCATTTGAAACCGGCTGCGAGCGGAATTGAATGCCAAAATATTTTTCAAAGCTTTTCTTCACGGCTTGACGAACTTCATCCGTTGTAATTGAGCGATTTAACTCGCGGGAAACCGTGGTGACGCGCTGCCCGACCGAGCGGATCATCGCCTTGTCGGAAATTTTTTGCACGGGAATTCGCAGTGCATTGAGCATCAGGGGAACATCGAGATCAACCAACAAGCTGGTGTGAAATAAAATCGCGCCGTGGGTGTCCGTATAAACACCCAGTCCGGCAATTTTTTTGCCGTTTACTTCCAAGTCATTTTTAGACCGAAAACCCGCTTCGATCCCCAGATTTTTCAGCGCATCGATCATCGGTGCGGAATATCGGCGATAAATATCCGCCGGCCGGGACGCTTCCGGTTCAAACGCGCCGGAAGTGACAAAGCACAATCCCAATTGACCGCCGCCCATGATGATGGCGCCGCCGCCGGTGGGGCGTCGCCCGATTTGGATATCATTTATCCTGCAAAAATCGAGATTTAACTCCGCTTGTATGTTTTGAAACCGCCCCACCAACGCGCAGTGCGACCGATAAGTGTACAAACGAAGCGCGGGTTCAGAACAAGGATTTTCAGCCGGAAAATATCGCATCAAAAATTCATCCGTCGCCAATCCCATATCCGCGCTAACCTCGTTATCTTCAATGTATCTCCACTGCTTCATCAACGCACTCCCCTATCCGCCGCACGAACACGAATCTTCGTGAAAACATGGGCGCAATCCTTTTGATTTGGCGTGTTGAACGATCCCTTCGGCCGGATATGCGATGCCGTTCAGCCCAAAATCAACGGCGGCGCGGTCAACCGCGAGCTTGTGATCGCCGAGGGGGCGGGCGCATCCCAAAAGCACCGGCGTCTTGGGCATGCGAACGCGGGCGTCGTAAAAAAACTGTTCGATATCGGGAATTGCCGGCGGCGCAATGTCCTGCATGGGCGTGCCGACCATCGGCGTTAAAATGACTAAAATCAATGAATGAATGGGATATTTTTCGAGCATTTCGAGCGCGGTGTATTCGCCTAAGAATTGCCCGAAATGCAAACCGAGGATGATGTGCGGGCGTACGCTATGGTCATATTTGATCAAATATTCCATGGAGCGATCAAAATCTTCCACCGTTAAATCGAGGTGATA